>DATKVN010000086.1 GCA_035530055.1 bacterium
AGCTTCGCGTCAGATTATAAAGATGACCGAGCCGAAGAAATATCAGAAAGGTCGCCACGTTTATACTAAGTGGGGAGGACAAGTCAAGGAGGTTAAAGTTATGCCCGACCAACAGGAAAAGCAGGTGCAAATTCGAATCCAATTGGATGATGTTATGGCTCAGGGGACATATGCTAATTTGGCTTTTATAAGGCATAGTGAGACTGAGTTTACAATGGATTTCATTTACGTTCAGCCCCAGGAGCCGAAAGCGAAAGTGAGGGCGAGAATAATCTCAAGTCCTGGCCATACCAAGAGGCTCCTCCTTGCCCTACAAGAGAATATTAAAAGGTATGAAGAGAAATTCGGAGCGATAAAAGCAGCGGGTGATCCGTCTAAAAAAATCGGTTTCTAAAAAGGAATTAGTGTAGGGGCGACACTCTGTGGTCGCCCGAATGAAGGGACGGCACAGAGTCCGTCCCCTACAAGAACAAAAGAAGATAAAAAATTGGTGAAGGAGATATAGATGAGGGAATGTAACGAAAACAAGAATCGGAAGAATTGTAATTGTACTTATGAGCCTTGTTCCAGAAAAGGGATTTGTTGCGAGTGCATAGCATACCACTGGAGGTCAAAAGAACTGCCGGCGTGTTTTTTCCCTTCCAAGGTAGAGAGGACTTACGACAGGTCTTTAGAAAAATTTATTGAATGTTATAAGGTGGAGTAGCGAAACTTGTTTCGCGATTAGTGATGTTCAAGGCGAAGAGAGATGAGAAAGATTTTTCTGTTTTTGAAGATGTGGCTACCAGTGGGGTTGTGGTGTGGCATCATTTTCTACCTCTCCAGCCTTCCCAATCTTGCAACGCCCTGGGGAACCTGGGATATAATCCTCAGAAAAATTGCCCATATTACTGAATACGGAATACTTGCCTTTCTTGTGTGGAGGGCGATTTTCCACTCGATTAAGATTAATCTGACAAAAGTTTATGCGTGGTCCGGGGCGCTTTCCCTGCTTTATGCAATATCCGACGAAATCCATCAGAGTTTTGTTCCCACCAGACACGGGTCGATTTACGATATTCTAATAGACGCATTTGGGATAGGGTTGATACTCTTCTTTTTGATAGTGAGGAAGAAAAATGTTAATCGCTGATTTTCATATTCATTCTCGATATTCAAGGGCTACCTCAGGCGAGATGAACGTTCGAGAAATAAGTAAGTGGGCTAAGGTTAAGGGGATTGATATTTTAGGAGCAGGGGACTTTACTCATCCCCACTGGCTGGATGAACTTGAAGAATATCTTAAGCCGGTGAGCTATGGTGTTTATGAGTATGGGGGAGTCCATTTTTTTCTCACTAGCGAGATAAGTTGTATCTATTCCCAGGGGGGAAGGGTAAGAAAAATTCATATTCTCGTTTTTGCTCCCAGTTTTGAGGTAGTCCACAAGGTGAATAGGGAACTATCAAGAATCGGTAATTTGCATTCTGACGGAAGACCTATCCTGGGACTTTCAGCAAAGGAGTTAGCGAAGATTGTGTTGGAAGCTTCCAGTGAATGTTTTATTGTGCCGGCACATATCTGGACTCCCTGGTTTTCGCTCTTTGGAGCAAATTCCGGGTTTGACGACATAGAAGAATGCTTTGGGGAATTGACTTCCCAAATCTATGCTCTGGAGACAGGATTGTCCAGCGATCCTGAAATGAACTGGGCTCTCTCTAATCTGGACAGGTTTGCCTTAATTTCTAATAGTGACGCCCATTCTCCTGCCAATTTAGGAAGGGAAGCCAATATTTTTAATTGCAAAATTGACTATAAGGAGATAGTTTCTGCAATAAAGAATAAAGAGAAGGATAAATTCCTGGGCACTATAGAGTTCTTTCCGCAAGAGGGGAAGTACCATTATGACGGTCACAGGAATTGTAACGTGTGTCTTTCTCCCAAAGAGACGAAGAGTCATAATAATATCTGTCCCCGTTGTGGCAAACCTCTCACTATAGGAGTTATGCATCGCGTGTATGACCTTGCCGACAGAGAAATCGGCTTCAAACCTCAGGGCGCAATTCCTTTTAAGAGTTTCGTTCTTTTAAAGGAAGTAATCGGTGAGGTGGTTGGAAAGACTTCCAAGTCAGCAGAAGTGGATAAGTTATACCACTATATGATTGAAAAATTTGGTAATGAATTCAAAATTATGTTAGAAGTTCCTGTTGATGAAATTTATAAAGTTCATCCTAAAATTGCTGAAGGTATTGCCAGGGTAAGGGAGAGAAAAATAAAGGTTTCTCCCGGATATGACGGGATCTATGGAAAAGTAAAGATATTTGAAGAAGAAAAGAAAATAGAGCCGGAACAGATAAGCCTTTTGTGAGTCTTAAGAAAGGAAGATAGAAATGGGAAAGAATCCAGTTTATCAGATTAAGAATTTTGGACAGAGTATCTGGTATGATAACATTGAGAGGTCTATTCTCACTTCGGGAAAGCTGGAAAAGATGGCGGAAGAAGATGGCATCTCGGGAGTGACATCCAATCCTACGATATTTGAAAAAGCAATTACTCAAAGTAGGGAATACGACCCTGAAATTGAAGAGTTGGCTGGAGAAAATAAGACTGCCGAAGAGGTATATGAGAGCTTGACAATAAAGGATGTGACTCTGGCGGCAGATATTCTTTACAAAATATATAAGGAAACAGAAAGAAAAGATGGATATGTGAGTATCGAAGTTCCTCCTAAATACGCATACGATATTGACCAGACTATCAATGAGGCTCAAAGATTGTTTATGAGAATAGGAAGAGAAAACATTATGATAAAAGTCCCGGCAACAAAAGAAGGGGCTGTGGCAATAGAGCGTCTGATATCGAAAGGCATTAATGTAAATGC
The DNA here is from genome assembly GCA_035530055.1 of bacterium. Taxonomy (NCBI): domain Bacteria; species bacterium. The sequence goes on from DATKVN010000086.1 coordinate 2,859, forward strand.
TACTCTCGTCTTCTCTTTGTCCCATTACGAAAACGTTGCCCGGGCATACATTAAGGGACTGGAAGGGTTTTCCAGAGAGGGAGGAGATTTTAAGAGAGTGGCTTCGGTGGCCAGTCTATTTGTGAGCAGGATAGACACACTGGCGGATAAAGAGATTAGTTCACTGACAGAGTCGGAGAAAGACCCTGAAAGGAAAAGAGATTTACAGGAGCTTTTGGGAAAAGCAGCAGTAGCCAATTCCAAGAAGGTTTATCAAAAGTTTAAGGAGATTTTCTCTCAAGAAAAATTCAAAGACCTGGAAAAAAGAGGCGCCAGAGTTCAAAGACCGCTCTGGGCAAGCACCTCCACTAAAAACCCTGCTTATAGTGACGTGAAGTACGTGGCGGAATTGATTGGTCCTGATACAATAAATACTATTCCCCAGGTGACGCTGGATGCCTTCAGAGACCACGGAAAGCCAAGGTTATCTTTGGAAGAGAATTTGGGTGGAGTGGAAGAAGTTTTATCCCGGATGAAAAAAGCGGGAATCGATTTAGACGAGGTCTGTGAGACCCTTCAAAGAAAAGGAGTAGATGCATTTGAAAAGTCTTTTCAGAATCTCCTTGGCACTTTAAAAGAAAAAATAAAATAAAATAGGGACAGCGACCATTTTTAAAATAAATAGGGATATATCCCATTTATTTAAATTCCATTATTAGGTGAAAAATGACCGTGAAGGGCTACGTTACAGTTATTACGGCCATAAAGGCCTACACTACGCGTAAAGAACTATGGGGTTGGATGATTGGGGATTGAATGTGGATATTTTAAAGGATTTAAATAGTGCACAGGGGGAGGCGGTGGCCCATAGAGGGAGACCGCTTCTTCTTTTGGGTCGAGCCGGATCGGGCAAGAGCGAAGTTTTAAAGAGAAGAATTGAAAATCTCATATCTTCGGGAATTGCTCCACCGGAAAGGATACTTGTGTTTACTGACCAGGAGGAGATGGTGGGAGCTTTAAGGCCGCATCTTCAGCCGGGATATGGAGAGTTCTGGGTGAATAGCTTTACTGCGTTCTGCAAGAG
>DATKVN010000087.1 GCA_035530055.1 bacterium
TGAGCTTCACTGGCAAGCTCGCTATCAGGATAGCTCACTATTAGCTTCCTATAAGTATCGGCTGCTTCATCGTATTTGCCAGCCCTGTAATAACTCCAGGCTAACCAATAACTGGAATCGTCGGCAAGAGGTGAGTTGGGAAAGTTCTCCACTATCGAGCGATAAATCTTTGCTGCTTCGTCAAAATTATCTTTGCCATAATAGTATTCCCCGAGGCGATACCTCGCTTCCACATTCAAATGGCTATTCGGATACTTCTCAATAAAATCTTTATACACCTCAATTGCCTTAGCTTCTTCTCCTTGAGCGTGGTAACTCCAGCCAATAGCGTAATAAGCAAACTCCGCTATCTCTTTTTCAGGATACTGATTGATGACTTTCTGATAATTCTTTATCGCTTGCTCGTATTGCTTTTGATTGTAAAGTGCGTCTCCAATTCTAAATAGGGAGTCTGCGGCAATGGCACTTTCAGGATAATTGGCTACTACACTGTTAAAGTGGAGGACTGCTTCGTCGTATTTTTTCTGCTTGAAGTACGACCATCCAATGTAATAAATAGCTCGGTCAATAATATTACTATTCTCGAATTTCTCCCTTAGACTATTAAGAGCCTCAATTGCCTTCTCATATTTATCTTCTTTATAGTAAGCAAGGCCAATGTGGAATCTTATCTGGTCTTCAATACGGCTTTGGGGATAGTTCTTGAGAGCAAGGTTATAGGCGTTGTGCGCTTCACCATACTTTTTCTGGCTCACAAGACAATTTCCTATCTCCATCTGCGCCCGGGGAGCAAGGTCACTCTTTGGATAGGCGGTAATAATTGCCCCATAAGCCTTGATAGCAGAAACGAAATCGCCTTTTTCGTAAGAAGACCTTCCCCAACCAAAATAGGCATCGTCAGCCAAGCCGCTCTGGGGATAACGGTCAATAACTTCCTGGTAAACCTTCCCTGCAAAATCAAAATCTCTCTTTCGAAACAGAGATTCTGCAATCTGGAACTTCGCTTCCACCATCAATTTGCTATCAGGGTACTTCTTTTCAACTTCTCGGAAAGCGTAAATGGCGTCATCGTATTGTCCTTTCTTATAGTAACACCAGCCTTTCCAGTAGACAGCATCATCAGCCAGATTACTTGTGGCAAAATTTTCCACTAATACTTGGTATTGTTTAATTGCATCGTCGTATTTCTTCTCATAATAGAACAGATTACCAATCATATAGAGAGCTGAGTCGACGTATCCCGATTTAGGATACCTGGTTATCATCTCTGAAAAAGCCTTCCTGGCTTCAGCAAACTTTCCCTGCTTCAGGTAACTCCAGCCAATAGACTGCTGGGCCTTCACTGCCTGGTCGGAACGAGGATAGACTTTAATGACTTCCTGATAAGCGATAATTGCTTCCGGGTATTCTCCTTCCCGGTAGAATGCCTCGCCGATTTCATACAGTGCAGCTCCTCGCAGGTCGCCAGATTCGGTAATTGTTAATACTTTCTGATACGCTTGTCTGGCCAAAGAGTACTTTTTCTGTTCGAGGAGAGATTCTCCAATCTTAAACTGGGCTTGAGGAAGATATGTGGATTGGGGATAGTTATTAAACAATTTCTCGTATTCAGGTATAGCTAACTCATAATTCCCATGGTAAAACCGACATTCTCCCATAAAAAATTGGCTCGCATCAGCAATACTACTTTTGGGAAAAGATTTAACCACTTTGGAAAATTCAAAGAGAGCCTGGGAATATTTTTCTTGCTTGAAGTAAGAGAAACCCCGGGAGTAGTATACATAGTCCATATGTTTAAATTGAGGGTATCTTTTGATAATCTCGTCATAACCTGAAATAGCCCTTCCATACTTTTCCTGATTGAAATAAGATTCAGCAGTATAATATTTTGCTTCTGCCACCAGGTCGCTCTTAGGATATCTACGGATGAAATCCTGATAGAGTCTTATTGCTTCAGAGTAGTTTTTGGCCATATATTTACAGTCAGCCAGACGAATGGCACTTCTTAGAGCAAAATCTGTTCCCGGATGTGAACTTACAACCTTGCCATACCCAACAAACGCCCTTGCATAATCTCTTTCCTTGAACAGGGCTTCTGCCTTGTAGAATCTCACCTCAGGGAGCTTCTTGCTTTCCGGGTAATTTCTCTCAAATTTATCCAGTTGCTCCGCTGCCAGTTTATACATTCCATCGCTATAGAGACTCATACAAAAATTGTATAAGTCTTCTTCCTCGCGAGAAGCAACCTGACCAAAAACACTATTTGCTGAGAAAATAGATAGCAAAAGAAGAGTTATCAGTATCTTTTTGAACATAGAAAGTTACCTCAATTTTTAAATTATAACATATAATTGTTTACAGGTCAATCGCTACTCGGGGTCAGGGACGACCCCGAGTACCTAGTACGGTAGTCAGGCTCGTCCCCGAGTACCTTGACAGTGTTTTCCCCGGCTATAGAAAAAATTAACCCCTGTCAATATCTTACATAACAGGGGTTAATCTATTGTGTAACCTCGACAGGCAGGAATCAAAATTTGAAATCAATTTGGCAAAGAACGAACCCTTATCCTCTTGCCTTTTTTACTTCCTCGAGAAATTGCTTGGCTTTCTGAGTCAAAACTTCAAACTTTCCCTCAGCTACTGCTTTCTTATCAACTAATGCTGTCCCCACGGCAATGGCACACGAACCAGCCTTAATGAATTCGCCAGCATTCTCTAAATTTACTCCCCCTGTAGGAAGGAAGAGAATGTGCGGGAGGGGACCTTTAAGCGCCTTAATATACTTCGGACCTCCTAACTGCCCTGCAGGGAAGATTTTTACAATGTCTGCTCCCATCTCCCAGGCATGGACAACTTCCGTGGGCGTCATCGCCCCCGGAATTGCAATTTTGGTATACCTCTTACATATCTTGATGACTTCTTCATTCAATGAGGGTGCTACAATAAATTCCGCACCTGCAAGAATGGATGCTCTGGCTGTTTCTCCATCGAGAACAGTGCCCGCTCCTAAAAGCACTTCCTTTCCAAACTTCCCTGCCACTTTCTCCATCACTCCAATAGCATTGGGAACAGTCATTGTTATTTCAATAGTTTTGATCCCGCCTTCCCTAATGGCATCGACTATGTTCATAGCCTGTTCAGGAGATTGGGCTCTGATTACAGGCACAATTCCGCACTCAAGCATAAGCTTAAGTTGTTCCGACTTCTTATCCATAAACTCACCTCCTTTCGCTTCGCTCAATCCGGCCGGGGTTCTCACCATCTCGAACCCGTCGCCAGACTTGTCGCTCCTTATTCGTCGCGACGGCGACCCTCCCTATTTAGCCAAAAACCGAAGAATGTAGCCGCAAAGCGTAAGCTTTGCCTGCCTGTAGGGGACGGACTCTGTGCCGTCCCTTCCTTTGGGCGGCCACGGAGTGCCGCCCCTACAATGCAGAGCTATCGCTCTGCAGCTACAAAGATAATTTTTATCTTTGAATTCTATAACCAGCAGCCTTAATCTGCTTCTTAACTTCATCTTCTGTAAACCAGCTCAAATCGCCGGGAACAGAATGTTCCAACGCGGCCAGAGCATCTCCATAAGCAACGGCCTTCTCCACATCGCCTGTTAGATAGCCATAAATGAAACCAGCAGTGTATGCATCGCCACTGCCGACTCTATCAATTATTTCTACATCGTACTTTTTGCCCTTATAGAGTTTATCAGCCAAGGCAATGCTGGTCCATCCACCGGTCAGAACAGTGCGCACCTCTCTTAAAGTAATGGCAACCACTGAACAGCCAAACTTATCTTTTAATTGTTTTGCTATCTCCTCATAAGAACCTTTATAGCCAAAAACTTCCTCAGTATCAAATTGTGTGGTTACAATGATATCAACTTTATCCAATATCTTAGAGAGGCACTTCTTCGCCTCCTCGGCCGACCACAACTTCGCTCTAAAGTTTATGTCAAAACAGATTTTGCAGCCTTGCTTCTTTGCCTCGTTTATAGCCTCGATTGTAGCTTCTCGACAAGTTGGGCTCAGAGCAGTGGTAATTCCACTGGTAAGAAAAAGCTTTGTCCCCTTCAAAATGGTGGACCAGTTTACTTCACCCGGTCCAAGTTTACTTACAGCTGAGTCTTTACGGTCATAAATGACTCTGCTCGCCCGGGGCGTACTACCCAATTCCAGATAGTATATTCCCACTCTCCCTCCGTCAGCCCAGACTATATGAGAAGTATCTATGCCATGTTCTCTGGCCTTGTTAGCCACCATCTTTCCCAGAGGATTATTGACCAGCTTTGTAACCCAGGCCGTTCTCAAACCAAATCTAGCCACTCCCACAGAAGTATTCAACTCTGACCCCCCTACATTAACGTCAAAACTATTCGTCTGCTCCAACCTCATATAGTTAGGCGGTGAAAGCCTCAGCATTGCCTCTCCTAAAGCCACAACATCATACATTCCACTCCCCTCCTTTCATCTCGGGGTCAGGGACGACCCCGAATACTTCATCTACGGTTTAAATTCTTTAAATTCTTCTAAATCTTCAGTTTCTTCCTCAATTTCTGAGCCGCTCATCTCTCCTTCTTCAAACTCTCCCTCCATCGTGGGTGCGCCTGTCTCTTTATCTACCTCAAAATCTTCAAACTTTTCCAGTTCTTCCTCTTCACCTGCCCTCGCTTCCTGCAGTCGCTTAAGCCTCCTTTCCATTCCAGAAAGATCCGCATCAGTATTTCTAAACTTAATTAGAACTCGCTCGAGGGCAGCAATGCGTTCGTCAATACTCGCTCCTCCTGCCTCAAGTTTTTTATAGAAATCCCTGGAAATCCTAAATTTCCTAAGAATTAATAATTTTTCTCTAACAGGAGTAAGATTTACTTCGATATCACTATATTTTTTTAAAATCTTCTGTAGAGTAAAGATAAGTTCTTCCACGCTAACCTTTTTCTCTACCAATTTCTGGTAGAAATTCATAGAATGTTTGAAGTCTTTTTCGGTCAGCGCAAACGAAATATTGAAGAGAAACAGGAACAGAAAGGAGAGAAGAATGGAGATATGTCTTTTCATAAATCTTCCCCGAATAGCACTTTTTTTAGTATATTATAGATTTTAAGTCTAGTCAAGTAAAAAGATAGGAGATGT
>DATKVN010000088.1 GCA_035530055.1 bacterium
CTGGCTTGTGGGAGCGATGCAGAGGTTCTGGTGGGTTCCTCCATTGGGGCTTTTTGCGGGGTTGGCTCTGGTTGGTCCTTTTGCGGCGCTCTTTTTAATTCGCAAGATTGAGTGGAAACAGCGGGAGAAGGAGTTGACGGCAGAGGAGCATCTGGAGAGGACGGCGCAGGGGATGATTGAGATAGATAGTGTTAAGAGATTGGTGAAGATAATCCCCAGATATCTTACTCAGTTCTATTATTCTGCCCTGGATATCAGGATAACCCACGCTACTATCTTCCTCCTGGATAAAGATAGAGGGGAGTATCTGTTGAAGTCTACTTCGGGGACGAGGAAGATTTCTCTGGAGAGGACTCTTCCTGAGAAAGAGAATCCTATTTATATTTGGTTTAAGAAGATAGTTCCCCTTATAATTGAAAAGAGATTTGTCAGGAGGAGAGAGCTGGATGTTCTGCAGAGGGAGGATATTGATTTCTGGCTTAAGGAGGAAAGGCTCCTTCGTCTGGGTGATTACATTGAGCCTTCTCTAATGGAACTTAAAAAAATAATGGTCGAGTTAAAAGCAGTGCTTTGCGTTCCCAGTTACTATCAAGAGGGACTTTTGGGTTTTCTGATTCTGGGAGAGAAAGAGAGGGGCTTGTTCAGACCGCAGGAACTGTCACTCTTCTTCAGACTTTCCCGGTATGCTGGTTTGGCTATAAGGAGTGCTCAGCTCAGCCAGGATCTCCAGCAGGCTTATGCCTCAGTGGCTCAGGCGGATAGACTCTCGTCAATGGGTCAACTGGCGGCAAGTTTTGCTCATGAGATAAATAATCCTGTAGCAATTATTATTTCCGGTATTGAATTGAGTTTGGCGACTATGAGAGAGGATTTGCTCAAGGCTCAATCTGTGGAGGAGAAGGAAAAGATTGTCGAGTATACTGAAGATAAGTTGATAAAGATAAAAGATGAAGCTTTCCGTATATCTCACATTATTGATAGAATAATGGGGTATGTGAAAGCGCCAATGGGCGATTTTACATCTGTGAGATTGGAGGATTTGATTGAGGCTACTTTGGGATTGGTGGAGCATCCCTTACGTAAGAACCAGATAAATGTGGTAAAGGAGATTCCTAAAGATTTGCCAAAAATTCGAGGAATTGCCGGGGAACTTCAGGAGGTCTTCCTCAACCTTTTCAATAATGCTTTAGAGGCGATGGAAGATGAGACACCGGGAAGTATTAATATTTTGGCAAGAGCATTTGGCAATCCTGAAGTGGTGGAAATAAAAGTATCGGATACAGGGGGTGGAATTTCTCCAGAGAATCTGCGTAAAATTTTCGATTTTCTGTTTACTACAAAATTGCAGGGGACTGGCGTGGGATTGTCTGTGGTTTATAATATAATCAAAAAACACGATGGGACTATTGATGTAGAGAGTGAGATGGGGAAGGGAACAACTTTTACTATGCGTCTTCCGATGTGGAAAGAGGAAGGCGTGATCAAAAGATAGTTTGTTCGTCGTTAAGGAACTTTTCAACGCCAAGCCATCTGCACGATTTGAAATCGTGCCTACAAAGGAGCACGGCAATCTCGAGATTGCTTCGTCGCTTATGCTCCTCGCAATGACAGCGCTTTGCTGCTACAAAATGTATGGGTGACACTCCGTGGTCGCCCAAAAGAAGGGACGGCACAGAGTCCGTCCCCTACATAGAAGCTACAAAATATAGAGAATTAGGTAGGAAGAGAGGGGGGAAAGGGTTGATAAAATTGTTGGTGGTTGAAGATGAGCCTAATATGCGCGGGTTTTTGAAAGATTTCTTTGAGAAGCAGAACTATGAGGTTTATACTGCCTCTAATGGAGAGGATGCTTTGAAGTTGATAAAGAATTCGAGGCCACACCTTGTATTTCTGGATATAGGTTTACCAGGTATGTCTGGAATGGATGTTTTGGCTCGCATAAGAGAGTTCGATAATACAATTAAGGTGATTATGGTTACTGGCGTCCAGGATAAGCAGAAAATTGAAGAAGCTACAAAGTTGGGAGCGAGTGATTATGTTACTAAGCCCTTTAGTTTTGACTACCTGCAGAATGTAGCGTTGGGTAAGGTGCATACACAATTATTTGAAGATTTGCGAAGAGAGGTACAAGAGAAGGGGCTTCTTTACAAGGAGATAGAGAAGAAAGCGGATGAACTCCAGAAAGCATACGGGAAATTGGCACAGACTGCTGTGCAAGCTCTCTATGCTCTGGCTAAGGCGTTAGAGGCAAGGGACCCTTATACTCATGGACATTCTGAATCGGTTACCCGATATGCTACCTGGATAGGCGAGAAACTGAGAGGGAAGCAGGGCTGGGAGAATGTGACATTAGATGCTGGAAAAATTCTCCGAAATGGTGGTCTTTTGCACGATGTTGGTAAAATCGGAATTATTGATGGAATATTGAACAAACCTGGCAAGCTTACTAAGGAGGAGTGGGCGAAGGTTAAAGAGCATCCCGTGAAGGGAGCTCATATCCTGGAAGGTGTCGAGGAGTTCAAGGATTATGCTCTGGTGGCCCGTCACCACCACGAAAGGTGGGATGGGAAAGGCTATCCGGACGGGTTAAAAGGGAAACAGATTCCTAGTGGGGCAAGAATCATGGCTGTGGCTGATGCTTATGATGCTATGACTTCTGACCGTCCCTACAGAAAAGCAGGGACTCCCATAGAAGCAGCAAAAGAATTGTTGAAATGTAAAGGGACACAATTCGATCCTGAACCAGTAGATGCGTTCATAATTGCTCTTAAAGAGCATAACATTTTGACTGAGGAGGATGTAAAGAAGATAACAGAGGGGGAGGAATAGTCCCCCCTCACCCATACCCTCTCCCCGTAGGGGAGAGGATTGTCGGGCTCAGGGACGAGCCCGACTACCTCGTGTCTCATCCTCTCTCCCCCGAGGGGAGAGGAGGAAATAATTTTGTAGAGGATACAAATGGCGAACTTGGGAGTAAATATTGACCATGTGGCGACTCTGCGGCAGGCGAGATTTACTCCTTATCCTGACCTTATAGAAGCTGCAAAGATTTGCGAGAAGGCAGGCGCGCAGGGAATCACTGTGCACTTGAGAGAGGACCGCAGGCATATTCAGGATAGAGACGTCTATTCTTTGAGGAAAATAGTTAACACAAAATTGAATCTGGAAATGGCTGCAACTGGGCAGATTATGGAGATTGCTTTAAGAGTTGTTCCCGATGAGGTGTGTATAGTTCCTGAGAAGAGGAGAGAGTTAACTACTGAGGGTGGGCTGGATGTCTGGGGGCAGAGGAGAAGATTGGCAGGGGTGGTTAGGAGGCTTAACAAGAAGGGAATTCTGGTGAGTCTTTTTATTGACCCTGAACCTAAACAGGTTAGAGCGGCTAAGGAAGTTGGCGCCAATTGCGTGGAACTCCATACGGGAACCTATGCAGAGGCAAAAGGGAAAGAGAGGCAATCAAAGGAACTTAAGAAATTGAAACAGGCGGGTAAGCTGGCAGTAGAGTTAGGGTTACGCCTCAACGCTGGTCACGGACTCAATTACCAGAATGTGAGACCGGTGGCAGGAATTCCTGGAATAGAAGATTTGAATATTGGACATTCTATTATTAGTCGTTCTGTATTCGTTGGCCTGGCTCGGGCAGTGAGGGAGATGAAAAAATTAATTAAGTGAGAGGGAAAAAGAGGTGGTTTATGTGTGGTATTGTGGGCTATATTGGGAATAAGGATGTTGTTCCGATTTTGATAGATGGGTTGAAGAGGTTAGAATATCGGGGCTATGACTCAGCAGGCATTGGCGTGATTGAGAAGGGGAGGCTGGAGTTAAGAAGATGCGTGGGGAAGATTACTAACCTGGAAAATGTGTTGAGGGATAAGCCCTGTAAGGGAAATATAGCCCTGGGCCACACGAGATGGGCGACCCACGGCAGACCCTCGGAAGAAAATGCGCACCCGCATACTGATTGCCAGGAGAGACTGGTGGTAGTGCATAATGGAATTATTGAGAACTATCTCACATTGAAGAAGGGATTGATAAAGGAGGGTCATAGATTTAGGTCGGAAACGGATACTGAGGTTCTGGCCCATCTTGTGGAGAAGTATCTCGCCAAATCGAGAGGGAAGAAGTCCATTCTTTTCGCACTTCAGAGGGCGCTTAAAGAAGTGGAGGGTTCATACGCTTTGGGAGTTATCTCTGTTGATGACCCGGATAAGATTGTCTGCGCCCGCAAGGAGAGTCCCCTGGTTATTGGGCTGGGGAGAAAAGAATATTTTATTGCTTCTGATGTTCCGGCAATCCTGGGACATACCAGGAAAGTAATCTATCTTGATGACGGTGAGACGGCCGAGGTGAGTACCGACGGGGTGCAAGTATATGAAAAGTCGGGTAAGAAAATAAAAAAGAAAGTATTTCAGATAAGCTGGGACCCGGTGATGGCGGAAAAGGGCGGCTATAAGCATTTTATGCTCAAGGAGATTCACGAGCAGCCCCGGGCTATCCAGGACACGTTCCGGGGAAGGATGGCGCCAGATAAGGGTGAGGTCTATCTGGAAGAGCTGGGACTTTCCAAAGAAGAGATTAGAAGGATTGAGAAGGTTTATATCGTTGGCTGTGGCACATCATATCACGCTGCGCTCTACGGGGAGTTCCTTTTCGAGGAACTGGTGAGGCTTCCCTGTGAGGTGGACATCGGTTCTGAATTTCGCTATAGAAACCCTATTATAAATGGCAATACTCTCGTTCTTTTGATTTCCCAATCGGGAGAGACGGCGGATACGCTGGCGGGGTTGAGGGAAGCAAAGAAGAAGGGTGGAAAGACTTTAGCTATCTGCAATGTGCTCGGTTCTACAGCCACGCGAGAAGCAGATGGCGTAATCTATACCCGGGCCGGGCCGGAAATCGGGGTGGCTTCCAGCAAAGCATTCACTGCCCAGCTTACGGCTCTATGCCTTCTGGCAATCTATTTAGGGAGAGTAAGGGGAACTTTGGGAAAAGAAGAAGCAAGGAATATATTGATGCATCTTCTGCACATTCCTCACCAGGTGGAAGAGGTTCTGGAAAATCAAGAGGAGATTATAGCCTGCGCACAGAGTTATTTTAAGAAGATAGATTTTCTATTTTTAGGGCGCCACATAAATTATCCCATCGCGCTGGAAGGCGCACTGAAATTGAAAGAGATATCGTACATTCACGCAGAGGGCTATCCTGCTGGCGAGATGAAGCATGGCCCGATTGCCCTGATTGATGAGAATATGCCTGTTCTGGCTATTGCCACTGATAGCAGAGTCTACGAAAAAGTGGTGGCGAATATAGAAGAAGTGAGGGCTCGTGATGGGATTGTAATTGCCTTGGCTACGAAGAAAAATAAGGAGATTAAGAAGAAAGCCGAGTATGTATTTTATTTGTCGGAGACGATGGAGATACTGTCTCCTATTGTCAATGTGGTTTCGCTGCAGCTGTTAGCTTATCATATTGCTGCCCTCAGAGGTTGCGATGTGGATCAGCCGCGTAATCTTGCCAAGAGCGTTACTGTTGAGTAATCTAAGTTGGCATAAATCATAGAATCCGTATTTAGAAAATGACTTGATTTTCCTGATACTTTTTTGTATCATAACAAAAATGGTAGGTGCAGGCTTTAGCCTGCAAGAACTAACGCAACCTAAAGGTTGCGACTACCATGTTATTATCAGTCTTGGTAGCCGCAGGCTTTAGCCTGCGAATATGGACGCTCCGATGCATGGGAGCGGCTACATTGAATAGGAGAAGGAGAAAAGGAATGCCAATTTCTGGCACGGGCATAGATATAGTTGAAATCAGTAGAATTAAGAAGTTAATGGAAAAAGATGAGCGGTTGAAGGGCCGCGTATTTACTAAGAACGAAATCAGGTATTGTGAGAAGAAGAGGAAAAAGTATCACCACTATGCAGTTCGCTTTGCTGCCAAGGAAGCTGTTTGGAAGGCGCTGGGAAAAGGAGGTGTGGGTTTTAAAAATATAGAGATTAGAAACAGGTCGAATGGTCAGCCGCAGGTTTATCTGAAAGGTAAGAGGCTGGACCCTTTAAAAATTTTGGTTAGTCTAACCCACTCTCGTGACTATGCGGTTGCCCAGGCGATAGTGGTTGAATAGGGGAAGGCGGGCTCAATAAATTGAGCCCCTACATATTGTAGGGGTTCGATTCATCGAACCCGCAGGTATTAAGAATTGATATGAAGATAGTTTCTTCTGAACAGATGAGAGTGCTGGATAATAAGGCGATTTCCGAAGGTACTGCGGGAATTGAATTGATGGAGCGGGCTGGGACTGGGCTGGTTGCGGTTCTCCAGAAAGAAATTACCGATATAGTTAAGAAAAAGGTTGTTGTTTTTGTGGGAAAGGGGTATAACGGAGGAGATGGGCTGGTAGTGGCAAGGAAATTGAAAAGGTTGGGTGCTCAGGTTAGAGTGATTCTTCTTGCAGAGGAAGAGGAAATGAGAGAGGATACAAAGACTAATCTGACCCGGGCAAGGGGAGCTGATATAGACATCATCCCTCTTAAGGACCTTTCTACTGAAAAGATAAAAGAAGAGATTTTCCGGAGCGATATAATAGTTGATGCTATTTTTGGCACAGGATTTTCAGGCGTTATAGGGGATATGGCAAAAGATACAATTGAAGCCATTAATAATTCAAAGAAGTACGTGGTTGCCTGTGACATTCCCTCGGGAGTAAACGGTAATACAGGAGAAGTTGGGGGTCCCTGTGTAGATTCTGATTTGACTGTGACTTTTGCTTATCCCAAGAAGGGGCTCTTTCTCTATCCAGGTTACAGGTTTGTGGGAAATATCAGGGCTGTGGATATTGGAATAAAAGATGAAGATTTACCTTCCCGGTGGAGCATGCTTACCTCTTCTGAAATCAGAGAAATATTACCAAAGAGAAGAAAGGATGCTCATAAGAAAGACTTTGGGCACGTTCTAATTCTGGCTGGCTCTTCCGGTATGACGGGAGCGGCAACTTTGGCTTGCCAGGGGGCATTGAAGGTGGGAGCGGGGTTGGTAACCCTGGGAATTCCTGAAAGCCTGAATACTATTATGGAAGTTAAAATTACTGAAGCTATGACACTTCCTCTACCGGAAACTGAGGAGAAGAGTTTGAGTGCAAAAGGAATAGATGAAATTTTAGATTTTATAGAAAGGAGGAAGGTGGACGTTATTGTTATCGGGCCGGGGCTTTCCACTAACAGAAGCACGGGAAAACTGGTGAAGAAGATACTTAACAAAGTTTTTTTGCCCTGTATCCTGGATGCTGACGGAATAAATTTGTTAGCCAGCGAAGCAACTCTGGCTAAGGCAAAAGCTAAAATTATTATCACTCCCCACCCCGGAGAACTGGGGAGATTGCTGGGAAAGAAAGCAGAGGATATACAGAGAGAAAGAATAGGATATGCTTTAGAATTCTCCGAGAAGAATAATTTGATATGTGTCCTGAAAGGATACCAGACGGTAGTTACAAAAGGAGAAGATGTGTTTATTAATCCCCTGGGCAATCCGGGAATGGCCAGCGGAGGTAGTGGTGATGTTCTATCGGGGATGATTGGTGGGTTGGTAGGTCAACTTCGGTTATTGGAGACGGGAAAGAAAAATAGTTTACTTTCTGCTGCCATCTGTGGAGTCTATCTTCATAGTCTGGCAGGAGATTTGGCCAGACGGGAGAAGGGAGAAATGAGCCTTATCGCCTCAGATATAGTGGAGAAAATACCAGGAGCAGTGAGAGAAGTATTAGAAAATTAAAAGTTGCCAGAAAAGGCAAACAATTTTAGGAGGAGGTGAACGGAATGGGTAGTATTATTGGCGGATTAGTGATTGCAGCGATTGGCGTAATCTGGTTTTTTGTGGGACAGCTTTGGTTTGAATTGTGGGTAGTTTTGAAAGGAGTTCTTCCGGCGATGTTAGTAGGGGGAGGATTGGTGGCTATAATTGCTGGTGTTAGCAGCGTAAAGGATAAAATTGTCTCTAAAAAGGAAGAGGCAAAAGCACCGGCTTCTGAAGAGAAGAAGGAATAATTCAAACATACAACAGGGGGGGCTCCTTAATAAGAGCCCCTTTTTTGTTTAATAGGGACAGCGACCATTTTTTAGGAAATTTTTTTGTTTAATTCAATGAAGATATCGAAAATTGGTGAGTTTGAATTAATAGAACGGATAAAGAAGAGAGTGGAGAAACATTACCCTTCTTCTCAGATTAAGAGAATTATTGCTGGCATTGGTGATGATGCAGCAGTGATTGAGCCTTATGGTGAGAAGCTTTTAGTGGCTACCACTGATACAATGGTGGAGAGAGTCCATTTTGATACTGAGGATGCCGATTTTGAACAGATAGGTTATAAATCAATGGTCTCCTCGATTAGCGACATCATTGCTATGGGGGGAAAGCCAAAGTATGCTCTCGTTTCTTTAGCGCTCTCTAAAGACAGTTTGACCAGAGATGTGGATGGTCTATACGAAGGGATGCTAAAGTGTGGAAGGAAATTTGGGGTCAGGATAGTCGGCGGCGATGTAGTTTCTTCTCCCGGGAATGCGGTAGTCACTCTAAGTTTGCTGGGAGAAGTGGCAAGAGGCAGGGTGGTCTATCGCTCTGGAGCTAAGGTGGGAGACAGGATACTGGTTACGGGAAATTTTGGAGATTCGGCTGCCGGGTTAGAAATACTTAAGGGGAGATGGAAAATTCCAGGGAAATCCGATTATCTCCAGAAGTGTAAGAAGAATCTTATAAAGAAACATCTACTTCCCCAGCCGAGAGTGAAAGAGGCAGAAATTATCTCCGGGA
>DATKVN010000089.1 GCA_035530055.1 bacterium
AGATTATCTGAAGTATTAACTGCCAAATGGGAAGATATAAACTTGAAGGACAAAATTATCGAAACTAAAACTATTAAGGGTGGAAGATTAAGAACAAGGAGAATACCCCTGAACAGGTGCAGTTATAATATTATAACAGTATCACGCAGGGTCGGAGAGTATATCTTTAGCCCTAAAAAGAAACCAATTACCCGGGATTATGTTACTCATACATTTCTGAAACTGGTTAGGAAAACTGGGATCGCCCCGGCATGCTTCAACGACCTTCGGCATACTTTCGCTTCGCATTTGGGAGAGGCCGGAGCTGATGAGAGGACTATCGCGGAACTTCTCGGCCATACATCTACAAGGACTACTTGGATTTATACCCATTTAGGTAGGGAACATTTGAGGAAAGCAGTAGAGAAGTTAGATTTACCTAAATACTAAATTAGTAGTAATTAGTAATGGATTAGTAGTAATTAGTATTTAACCTTTTAGCATTAGCACAAAATTATCACAATCGCAAATTGCCCTTAATTTTAAAAGGTTTTTCTACAAAAGCCCAAACCTGCCAAGGATGCGTTCTCCCAACTGAACTACGCCCCCAATTATGCTTACTTTATTGAGCTTTCTATTTAAGTTTCTTAATACCCTGGGAAATCTTCTTTTTCAACGAGGAAGAGGCAGTCTTTCTCTTTTTAATCTCTGTATTTATTTTATCTACCTGAGCGCACAGATTAGAAATTTTACTGTTTTTGAGCTTGTTCGTCTTAACCAACTTAAAAGTCTCATTCCCTATTTCCTGGAAAAGTTTTGCCCTTTTACTTTCCAGCCCCATTTCCTCAACCTTTAGTTTACTAATCTTTACACCATAGAGGGCTTCCTGTTGCAAGCCTTTGGCAATTTTCACCGCCTTGGTACTCAGTCCTTTGAGTTGTTTTTCTGCTTTTTCCCATAATTTCTGAGCTTCTGTTTTTTCCATAAAATTTCCTCCCATCAGTTTTTTTCGTATTTTCAATTATACTTAACGGAATGAATAAAGTCAAAACTTTTTTTCGTCTTCCACATTTCTCTTGACAGTAAATGTATTTTAAGTGTAAAATTAATCCACCGTGCCGGAGTGATGAAATTGGTAGACATGTGGGTCTCAAAAACCCATGGGCCTAAAGCTCATGTCGGTTCGAATCCGACCTCCGGCATTTCTTTTAATAAAAAGGTGACAGGTACTTTTTTATGAAAAAATCTAAGTGGCTGATTGTTACTGGAATATTAATCAGCATTTTCTTTCTCTATCTCGCCTTTCGGAAATTTGATGTGGAAGAAAGTAAAAGGGCATTGAAAATGGCTAATTACTACTGGCTATTCCCAGTAGTAATTTCCTATATGTTTGCAATTTGGATTCGGGGAATAAGATGGAAATACCTTCTCTTGCCCATAAAAAAATGCAAAATATTAAACTTAGTCTCAACAATTTTTATTGGCTTTATGGCAAATAATCTTTTGCCACTGAGGGTTGGGGAACTGATCCGTGCCTATGTAAATGGAAAGAAGGAGAATATTAGCAAGAGCTCCTCGCTGGCCACAATCGTCATAGAGAGAGTCTTTGATGGACTCGCCTTGGTCATTCTTTTATTGGTTACATCTCTTTTTCTGGGAAGCGGTTCCTCTCTACAACACTCTTTCCCTCATTGGCTGAAAAAGATGATTTATGTCGCCTGGGCCCTATTCTTAGGTGTGCTAATTCTTCTTTACATAATGATGCGTTCCAAAGAGCTAACTGGCAAAGTCATTAAAAAACTGTTTGGCTTCCTTAAAGAACCTGTTTTGAATAAAATACTTAACTTAACAAACTCCTTTATTAAGGGACTAAATGTGTTGCGTCAACATAAGGAAATACTGATCGTTTCTTCTCTCTCTCTCCTGGTGTGGGCTTTTGAAGGGACAACATTCTATCTGGGAGCAAAAGCACTCAATTTATCCCTATCTTATCCCCAAGCGTACCTTACATTGGTGATAGTAGCGCTGGGCTTAATGGTTCCCTCCTCTCCAGCTTTTGTTGGGGTGTATGAATATTTCTGCATCACTGCTCTTGCCCTTTTTGCAATTGATAAGAGTCTCGCCTTAAGCTATGCCGTGCTTCTACATTTCCTTCAGTTTAGTCTACTGGTAAGCATTGGTCTCTTCTTCTTGTGGAAGGAGAATCTTTCTCTTGGGAAATTGAAAAAGGAGGTTAGCGATTATTCTTCACAAAAAAGAAAACCGTAATTATAATGGCAATTGCAGGCGAATGTTAATCCTCAGTACTCTCTTTTTACCCAGGGGAGAGGGTCAATCGGGACACCATGCACATATAATCCCCAATGGAGATGGGGACCTGTAGCAAGACCTGTGTCTCCCACGCTGCCAATCACTTGTCCCTTAGTAACTTTATCTCCTTTTTTAACAGTAATAGCCTCTAAATGGAGATAGATTGTGGTTATGCCCTGGCCGTGATCAATTGTTACTGTCTTTCCGTGAAGATAGAAACCCTCCTCTGCCAGAATAACCTCACCGCTATTGGCTGCTTGAACCGGGGTGCCCTGAGGAACTCTTATATCGACTCCCTTGTGGCTCCACAGAAAATCTTTGCCGGCTATTCTCTTAACACCATATTTCCCATTAATCTTTCCCTCAACCGGCAGAATGAATTTTCCTTCCCAATGCTGCTTCTTCTTCTCAATTTTTAAGGCAGTAGAAATCAAATCTCTCTCTCGTTTATTCAAAGGTGAAGCAATCAATTTCCTCTTTTCTGCAGTGAAAGTAATATATGATACAGGAAAAACCTTTCTATTAACAGTTAGGAGTTCATACTTTTTCCTTTTCTTTCTTCCCTCCCCCTTTTCTGCAATTAGAACAGCATACCTGCCAGGAACGAAATTGTATGCCAATCCAATCAATGCCCGGAGGGAACCTCCTTTTGTGGGATAGAGATTACGCTCTCTGGCATTAAACCAGCAGGAATATTCGTTCCCTATCTCCACCCCTTTGACCTCTACTGCCAGGGTATCGCCCTGGGTGGGGACAGTAGTGGAAAGATGGATTTCAAAAGCCCACACCCGAAAATTGAGGACAAAAAGAAGTAAGAGTAGAATTACTGATTTCATTGAAAAAATCAATGTCACCCCTTATAGAAGTGTCGCCATGCCTTGAAGCAGAGCTTCGTCCCGATTCATCGGGACAGCTACAACCAAAACATTTAAAAGATAGTTTGTGATATGGAGTCCTTGCGAAAGCAAGGTTCGGTTTATCATCCTCCCTTTCGGAAGGACTCCAGACCTTTCTACTTGGCACGCAAGAAATTCCTCAGCCGAGTGAAGCAAATCCCGAGCTCTCTCATAAAAAATCGCCCCGCCGGAGCGGGGTTAAAGGGATTGTATTATTCATTATGGCGTATGGTGTAAGTTTACTCAAATTGCTTTTACTTTCTTAACTCCAGGAACTTGCTTCTTCAACTCTTGAGCAATACCACGCCCCTCGCAGAGGGGAGAGGTTCACCCACGCTCCTCTCTGAGGAGAGGGGTTCATTTTACCTGATTACAATATGGGGAGATATTTCTGCAGTTCGTAGTCTGTAACCTGAGTGCGATAACGGTCCCACTCAATCTTCTTATTATCGATGAATTTACTGAAGATATGTTCGCCCAGAGTCTTCTTAACAAGCTGGCTCTTTTCAGTAATCTGGATTGCTTCGATCAGACTCCCCGGGAGCACTTTTATCCCCTGAGCCTCTTTCTCCTCGTCACTCAAGAGAAATATATCTTTTTCTATTGGCTCCGGTAATTCATATCCTCTTTCTATCCCTTCCAGACCAGCCGCCAACATTACTGCAAAACCTAAATAGGGATTACAGGCAGGGTCGGGACTCCTCAACTCTGCACGAGTGGATATCTCCTCTCCCGGCTTATACATGGGAATGCGCACCAGTGCTGAACGGTTCCTCTGTCCCCAACAGATATAAACGGGCGCTTCATATCCTGGAACCAACCTCTTATAAGAGTTGACCCACTGGTTGCAAACTGAAGTAATCTCTTGAGCGTGAAAAAGGAGACCGGCAATAAACGCCTTACCCTCTTTGGAAAGATGATACTTATCCCGGGCATCGAACAAAGCATTCTTATTACCTTTGAATAACGATTGATGCGTATGCATCCCCGAACCATTCTGGCCAAAGAGAGGCTTGGGCATAAATGTGGCATAGACACCCCTCCTTAAGGCCACCTCCTTAACAATAACCTTATATGTCTGGACATTGTCCGCCATAGTCAGGGCATCAGCGAAGCGTAAGTCTATCTCATGCTGAGAAGGTGCTACTTCATGATGACTATATTCTACAGGAATCCCCATCTTCTCCAGATAAAGCACGGTCTCTCTCCGTAAATCGTGAGCCATATCCAGAGGCATTAGGTCGAAATAGCCCCCTACATCAAGGACTTCTGTGCCTTTATCACTCTTAAAATAGAAATACTCAACTTCCGGGCCTACATGATAAGTATAGCCCATCTTCTTTGCCTTCTCCAGGTTCTTCTTCAGAATATAACGGGGATCTCCTTCATATGGAGAACCATCGGGATTCAGTATATCACAGAACATTCTACCTACAGCACCTCTGTTCTTTCCTCCTTGAGTTTCTGAGCGTTCTGAAGAAAGCTCTACAGGGAGAATCTGGAATGTTGAGGGGTCGGGCAGAGCTACAAGGTCGCTCTCAAAAATTCTGGCGAAGCCTTCAATTGAAGACCCATCAAAACCCATGCCACCCTCTAAGGCTCTGGATAATTCCCTCTCTGTAATTGCCACACTCTTCAACTGTCCAAGAATGTCTGTAAACCAGAGGCGAATAAACTTGACTCCCTTTTCCTTTACCACCTTCAACACATCTTTTCCAGTCATAATTTCTCTCCTTTAATTTCTATCTTAGGAGTAGCAGAGATTGCTCTGCGTTATTAACGCGAAACAAGTTTCGCTACTCCAAAAGACTGTGGAGTAGCAGACTTCAGTCTGCGTCTTAAGACGTCCCGATAAATCGGGGCTATTCCAATAACGTTAGAAGTGGACCCTACACTCCATGGTCGTTCTTTTAGTCGGCTTACCGTTAGCGTCGAAAGTCTGCCTATGGATAACGACCAAAGTTATATGAGGGTCAACGTGGTATCCCACTTCCATAGTAAGGATACTATTGAGTCCTTTAACCTTAATTAAATCTTCCCACGTGTCTGCATTCCGTTTATCATAAGAAAATAGAAGGCTGAACTTATTCATCAATAGTGAAGGATGAACCATCATAGTAGCCCTGAGGTGGGGATATATATCCGTGGGGTCGTGATTGTAATCTTCGAATGAGGCTGAGAGAGTAATTCTATTTAGAATATTATAAGCAAGTTCAACATAAGGTCCCATCTTTATCGGCTTTCTCGTTGAGGGAATTCCCGATGCTTTGTCCTCTCTTCTATCAACTTCATAATATGAATCGAAATAGGAAGCGATGAAGTTGTTTTCCAGTCTCCTGAATTCTAACCGATAACTTATCCCCACTAATATGCCTCCCATAAAACCCAGGGCCCAACCCTTTCCTCCATCAAGAGAAGGAGGATTATTATATTCTGTATACTTCTTTCCCAGGTTCATCTGGGCAAAATCTATATAGGATAAGATAGAGATAACAGGGTGTTCCAGTAGGGGAAAGTCCAAATCTGCCCCAAAGACTGTAATTTGGTCATCCTCAGTAGACCTCTTGGCGTCGGGGTCCTGATCATTAACGCAGGTGAATCCCACACCAAGCCTGGGCAGAAGGGGAACGTAGGAATTATAGAATGGTCTATAATATACCCGGCCTCCGTAAACCTCTGCCCGGACAATATTGTTGAAGAAAGATTCAAAGCCATGAGTGCCCCGATCGAGGTCCAACTCGAACCCAATCTTTTTTATATCTGGATAACGAAGCATATTGGTATAGTGCGCTATTATCAATCCGTGCCCCAGTGTCACGTCTCCAAATCCGCCCACATAAACATAAACTGGGTCATACTTATGACCATAACGCGCATACCAGACTTTCTCTATAGTTTTACTCCAGGTCCAGTCTTCTTTCCTGAGGTGACTATTTTCATCAAAATAGAACTCCAGGTTCAAACCAAAACCAAATTTCCCAATAGTAAGTTCGGGCTGTAAAGATAATTTATTGTAGATTTTCTGGTCTCCTGTTTCGAGGTCAGTCAATATTATGGTTCCGAAACTTCCATACATATCAAAAGAGGTCTCTGTAGATTCTCCTCCCATTGGTTCTTCCTCGTGGGGAGATATTTCTCGTCCCTCTACCTCCCCATAGGGGGTTTCAATTTCTTCTGCATATATATAAGTCCGTTTAGCGGAAGAGAATATTGCTATTCCCAGCAATGACAACAGAATGGGGAAGATTAATTTTTTCCTCATCTCAATTCCATGACTTGAGTTCTAAATTGGCTTCAGCCTCAAGAGACTTAAATGGCCTAGCCACACTATAATCCATCTTATAATATCCCACACAACCAATCATTACTGCATTATCCGTACACAATGCTGGTGGTGGATAGTAAAGTTCTATTCCGTTTTTTTCTGCCCGATTTTTGAAAACATCACGCAGGTGAGAATTTGAAGCCACTCCTCCTCCCAAAACGAGTTTCTTGGTCCTTTTCTCTTCTATCGCACAAAAAGTATTTTCCACCAGCGCCTTAATGGCAGCTCGCTGGAAGCAAACAGCAATATCGGCAATTGACTGGGACTCTGTTGGCAATTTATGATTTTTGACAAAATTTACCACAGCAGTCTTAAGTCCGCTAAAACTGAAATCTAAAGAGTCGTCTTTCATGTGAGCCAGAGGAAATTTAATAGCTTCAGCGTTTCCTTTTCGGGAAATTTCATCAATTATTGGCCCACCGGGATAGCCCAGATGGAGAAGCTTGGCAACCTTATCAAAAGATTCTCCCACAGCGTCGTCCCTGGTGCGTCCCAACAATTCATATTTTCCGTAATCCTCCACGAAGACTAAATCAGAATGGCCCCCGGATACAACCAGGGCAATAAAAGGAGGCAGGAGCTTCTCAGTTTTAAATTTATTTTCGGGATGTTTTAAAAAATTAGAAAAAATATGTCCTTCTATATGATTAACCCCAATCAAGGGCAACTCAAAAGCATAGGCTATAGCCTTAGCATTAGCCAAACCAATCAATAGTGATGCCACCAAGCCAGGTCCATTGGTAACCGCAATGCCGTCTAACTCCTTAAAAGAGTATCCTGCTTGGGAAAGTGCTTGTTCTATAACGAAATTGATTGTCTCCAGATGTTTACGAGAAGCAAGTTCAGGAACAACTCCCCCATATTTCCTGTGGATATCAATCTGGGAAGAGACCACATTGGACAACATCCTTCGACCATCTTCCACCACGCTGGCAGCCGTCTCATCACAGGAAGTCTCAATACCCAAAACTAACATAAGTTCTCCCTCAATTATTGTAGTTGTCCCGATGAATCGGGACGAAGCTCTACATCAGTGTAGGGGCGACACTCCGTGGTCGCCCGAAGGAGGGACGGCACGGAGTCCGTCCCCTACAGAGGCAGCAAAGCTTACGCTTTGCTGCTACAAAAAGCAAATGTATCTACAGATAAAATTGGGATAGTCACTGTTTCTTTAATAATTCCGATAGACTCACAAATTCAATTCCGTCTTCTTTGAATTTAGGAATGTACTCTGATAAGGCATCAGAAGTAAATTTCCTCTGGACATGACCAATAGCTATCCCTGTGCCAGACTTGAGAACTCTACGACGTAACTTCTCCAGTTGGCGGCAGACAGACTTGTATTCGTCCTTTGTATCCAAAAAAACATGGTTAGAAAGCGCTGGCATTCCCAATTCCCGGGCAACCTCTTCGCCCACTGAGTGCACAGAAGTATTGGAATCGAAGAAGAAGAGCCCTTCTCTTTTCAGAACACTCAGAGCTTCTTTCATCTTTTCACGATTAGCTGTGAAGCGAGAACCCTCATGGTTACTGACACCAGAAACTCCAGGAACAGTTTTAAGGTCTTTCAGGATAGTACTTTCTATTTGAGAAGAGCCCATTGAGACCAATAATGCTCCCAACCCGGGATCGGTCTCGGGATAGCCCTCAGGCTCCATAGGTAGGTGGAGAATTGTCTCATACCCTGAATTCTTAAGTTCCCTGGCAAGGAGAGTAGAATATGGAAGTTGAGGCAGAATGGCGAAGTTCAATGGTATATCCAGACGCAGGAAATTCTTTACCAGGTCTTTTCGTTGGCCGAGGTCATCAATTACAATGCTGACTCTATACTTAGCCAAAGGGTAACGGAGAAGGAGATTTTGCATCACTAATGAACGCTTTCCAATTTTCATACTCAGCAAATCCCCTTTATCGCTTAGTTCTACCTCATAAAGCTCAGCTCTTATCTGCCTCAGGGAATCGGCAAGCGATTTTTGGTAATTTTCCATATCGATTTCCCGGGAAACTCGAACCTCCTTAGTCACCGAGACCCAGGAAACATTGTCTTTCTTCTTTTCTTCTCTATAAATTTTTATTAAATCTTTAGGAGTAACTCCTAATTTTACCAGTTCTTCATTAACTACTGCGTCGATCTGTTGAGAGAAATTTGTATAGTCAACAGGTCTAATTTTAAAATAGTAGTAGAGTGCGCCAGCCAGAGCGAGAGTTATAATTATAAATACAGCTATCTTTTTGCTTTTCTTTTTCTTTCTGGGCACCTTCTTACTTTTCTTTTTCTTTCTCTTTCTGGGCATCTCCTTCTACTCCTTCCAATATTTCTTCGACTCCTCTCTCTATTTCAGAGAACCTCTCCTGGGCCAATAAGATTTCCTTTGCCCGTTCAATTTGTGGATCTTTTATCTTTTCTTTTTCTTCCTCTTTTTTGACTTCCTTGGGCAAACCGTATATTTTCTCTTTCTGCGTCATAAGCTTTGCCATAGTCTCCAGAGGGACTTCCACAACGATATCCGGAATGATTCCGATATCGTGGATTAAACGCCCATTGGGGGTATAATACTTAGCAGTAGTCAATCTCAAACCAGAGCCATCCGATAAAGGCATCAAACTCTGCACAGAAGCCTTGCCGAACGTCTTCTCTCCCAAAATAATGCCTCTCTTCCAATCCTGAACACATCCTGCTACAATCTCTGACCCCGAAGCCGAACCCCTATTCACTAAAATTACCAACGGTAGCTTCTCATGTTTAGCTTTCTTTTCAGCAAAAAATTTAATTACCTGCTCCTCACTACGGCCCTGAGTATAAACAATCAATTTTCCGTCGCCGATAAAATTCCTACAAATCTCTACGGCAGTAGCTAATAATCCTCCGGGATTATACCTCAAATCGAGAATTAAACTCTTCATTCCTTGCTTCCTCAATTTTTTCCAGCCCTTATCAAACTCATTAGGTGTCTCCTTGGAGAATTCAGTCAATTCAATATAACCTATCTTATCAGTGAGCATCTTAGCATCGGGAACGCTTTCTATCTTTATTATCGCTCTGGTTATAGTAAAGTCTATTAAATCTTTTTCTCCCTCTCGAAAAATGGAGATGGTAACTTTTGTCCCCGGCTTTCCCCGCAAAAGATTAACTGCCTCAGAAAGTGTAATATCTTTGGTGTCCTTATCTTCGATTTTCATTATCATATCCCCGGGCAAAATACCTAATTCATAGGCTGGTGTCCTGGGAAGGGGAGTAGCCACAATCAACCTTCCTTCCCGGATAGCAATCCTTATGCCTAATCCTCCGAATTTTCCTTCGGTTTCAGATTTCATCATCTGATGAGCCGTAGGGTCCATAAATTGAGAGAAAGGGTCTAATTTGCTCACTATCCCTTCACAAGCGCCGTAAATCAATTTCTCAGCATCTACAGGTTCCACATAGTTATCCCTGACCAATGTGAACACTTCGCTCAACAATTTTATCTGCTCATAGATCTCGCCTCCCTTTCCTACCACACCTTGAATAGCTTTACTGTTAACTATTACTAAAGAAAATAGCAAAAATAAACCTAATCCTAAACTCCACAAAATTTTCCTTTTCTTAAACATTTCTTTTCCTCCTATTCTTTAAAGATACCAGTTTTATTTCTGTCCTGATTCATCGGGATAGGCACAAATTCAATTTGTGCAAACTTTTATTATACTATACTAAAAATTACCATGTCTGTAAAGGATTATCAATGTGCAATAATTTGCTATCCCTTCAAAATCATACAACATTTTATAATAAGCTCTGCATCATCTCTATATTTTTTCTGGAAGTTTCCCTCAATTTTGCTACTCTGGGAGAGAGTTGTTCAAGGAATTTCCGGCGATTTGCCAAAATTTCGCGCACTTTTCCAGCTATTTCAACAGCGGGAACCGCCATATCTATTGCTTTATAACCTAATAGCTCCAAAAAGCCTTCCACTTTGGGGTCGTAGAGGGGATGAGTCTTGGGTAAAGAGATGGCCACAAAAGGCTTCCCCAAAAGGCACGCTAAAATAATTGAATGGAGCCGCATCCCCAGTATCAAATCTATCTTATTATAAAACTCAAACAGGTCTTCAACGTCCTGCCAGAGAAGTAATTGGTAATTATTCGTTCTGTTTCCTATTATATCTTTACTTATCTTCAAGTCTTCCCATCTATGGAAAGGTATAAAGATAATCTTCGATTCAATCTTTCTTACCAGTTCATCACATATCTCTCTAACCCTCTCTCTAAATCTCTCATTCTTTCCCCATCCCTGGAGACAGACTCCAATAGTGGGTTGCTCATTAATAACTACCTCTTTTGTGAACGCGAATCTGTCCAAATTGAACAGCGGGTCAGGAACAATAGAAACTGAAAGGTTCTCATTCAGTTTTCCCAGTTCAAATTTCGACAATTCGTCCCGAACAGTAATTAAATCCACAAACCCAAGAATTATTCCCGTAACCTTTCTACTAATTCTCCTTCTGATCGGTCCCACACCCTGAGAGATAAGAAAAACCTTCTTGAAAAATAGCTTAGCCAATAGAATCAATCCCAGATAATAATAGATACTCCAGCTACTGGTAAGGTCTTGCAAAAGCCCTCCTCCACCAAAAACAAATAGGTCTGTGCGAAAAATTGCAAGGGCTACCCTTAGAGAGTTCCAGCGATTTATTGCTTTTACTTTGTAGTTTCTGCCAGTTTTGGATGGATTTCTAGAGAGGATAGTAATCTCTATTTTGTTATTGAACCTTTTAAATTCGTTCAGCAAAGAGAAGAGAATCAACTCATCACCACCATTATCGAAACCATAATAGCCAGCCACCAGAATTCTATTTACCATTTTCCAATCACTTCATCCTAACACGTCTATTTGGTCAGGAAAAAGATAGTTTGTGAAGATTTTAGGAATTTTAGCCAAAAAACAAAGACGGCTCCTTCTCTTACAAGCAAATCATTGTCCGATCCCGATTTATCGGGAGAGTTTTGATTTGCGCCCTGCAGAGTCTGAAGTTTTTTGGCGTTAAGAAATTCCTTAGTGATGAACAAACTATCTTTTAATTCCTGATCCTTTCCCCTGTGCTCCTTCGCACAATGCTGACCAATAAGATTCCTATTATTATCCCTAACCAAACGCCATTTATTGTCCTGGTTAAAGAAATAACCAATGGCGTATGGGCATGGCAAAAACTATTTACTATAGAGACCTGTCCGATCAAACCGAAAATAACGAACGATTGCCAGCTCTTTGTTTTTAGTCCTAATTTTTCTTTTTTCCCAGACTTGCCTTTCAAATATAGGTATATTCCCAGAATCATTAGAGGATGTCCAATAAAGAACTCTTTTATTCTCGGTCGAACAATAAGTAATTTTTCAAGAATTTCCCTTGCTCTGCTTTCTATTTCCCAGAGAAACGGTCCGGGATAATTTCCGCTCCTCAGGAGAAGCACAATTGCCCCCAAAGCTAAAATGGAAAAGATTAACAGGTGTCTAAATTCGACTTTTCTGGATAGAAATTCCGATACTTTACCTACATAAAAACGGATTAACCCTTTTTCTTTGAGAGATTGCTCTCCCCATCCAGACAGAAGGAACAACCCCATTATCAACGGGAGGATAAAAGAAGCCTTCACCCCTCGAAACTGGTGAACTTTCAACATAAAGTCTAAACGACTGAGTAAACAAGCAATTAGAAGTCCACCAAAGATAGTAGTAATGGTTACTTTAAGGAAAAGCCAAACGGCTCGTGAGATATTCCCTTCTTTACGAATCCTCATTATTGACGACTCAGGAAGAAGTAATCCAAAAGTTAGCGCTAAAAGAGGGAAAGAGAGAGCGGCAATTAGAGCTACAATCTGAATGAACAGTCTCTCTTGCCAGAAAAAAAGTATTAGTGCCAGAGAAGTAAATAGATAGAAATAGTAAAAACTTAAAGAAACAGATCTATAGAGAGAAATTAACCAGAGGGGAAGTATTAAGATAACTAAAAAAATTGGCAGGCGAATCAAGTTGAGTGAAGCTGGGAGAGGCTTAAATGGTTGCGAGAAACCAATCTTAAAGTTACTTCCTAAAATAGCCGCTTTAATTCCTCTAATGTAATCGAGATGGGATTGAATTTGTAAATTCTCACTACTTCCTGAGACGAAAGGCAAACGAATATAGAGTAGTCTAACATTCCTTTCTTTGACAGCTCTCTGGAAGCGGGTAATCAATCTGGAGACATCCAGCCCACCACTCTGTTTAATAGCAACAACCTCTTCCGGTGAAATAGAGTATACTCTAACTATTTTCTGATATAGGTTTTTGGTTACTTCGCCCAAGCCATCCTGATTCAAGAACTCGACAATACCCAACTTAACCCCTTTTATATCCAATTGTCTCCTCACTGAATTTAAAAAGTCCGGATAACCTAAGATACTATCTCCGGAAAAGATAACTGTCGATATATTTCTCCAATCGCTTACAGTAGAAAAGAGAGTCTGTATGGAAGCTTCACTAATAAAGGGTCCATTCGTGAGAAGTAAAATGCTTTTTAACCCATAACTGGTTATCCTTTCTATTTTTTCTGTTAAAAAACCTATCCCTATCCGGGAAATCTCTCCTTCCTCCATTCCGTAAACACTCAGGACCGTTAGAGGTCTCTCATACGAATCCCCTTCGATTCTGTTAACTTTTTTCTTGCCCAGTTTTTCGACCAGTACTCTCTCTATCTTTTCTCCCAGAGCAAAATCACTGGTTACAATAAAAGTATATTTCTCAATATCCTGTTTGATTAAATCTTTAAGGAAAACAGATTGAACTGGGGCCAAATACTGGGACTTCTTCACCTCCTCTCCGGTTATAAAAGTTAGCCTGCCCTCGGAAGATAGCGTATCCAGAGTCTCCTCTTCGATAACTATTGAATTAATGCCAGCTTCTTTCAACTCCCACAAAAAAGCGTCAATATCATACCCCCATTGGAGGCAGAGCTCGGAAAGTTCACTGTAATCGCAAGCCATCTCCACCCGACGGTTATCAACTTCCACCCGCCAGCGAATTATGGATACCAAAATAGATGAAACTATAGATAGACATAGAACAACAATTAGAACTTTCTTTTTCATCATTTTAAATGAGTAGCGTTCACAATTTTTTTCTCGTCGGAAAATTTTAAATTCTCTTTTCCTTTTTTCTATGTCCAGAGAGAACTTCCTCCTCCTTGTGGGGAGAGGATTAAGGTAAGGGGGACTTTGTAGTTTTTAAATTTTACACCATTTCACTCTAAATTACAATAAAAAAATAGACCTAAGCTTTTCATGCAAAGGTCTATTTTATATAAATCTACAGTATTTTTAAGTTAAGCCTGCAAAGTCAAATTCCGGGATTGAGCCTTATTTCGGAGGTGGTGGACAGAATACACCACACTCTGGCTCATAATACATTATCGCCGCTTCCACTTTCCCTCTGTTAGTATGCTGAATAATCACGTGTGTCTGGTCGAGTCCATCACAGGTAGCCAGTGGGGGAGTGTATCCGCCAGATAGGACGATTTTCTGATTTGGTCCCAGTGAGATGTTCTGCCAGACTTGCTTGCTATCGTCAGGTAACGGTTCACCTTTTCTATAAGTAACATACTGAGGATATGGATGCCAGAACCGGTCACACGTACCCGACTCATAATATTCCTGAATCGCTATTACATCCAGATGCTTGTAAGTGCGACGGCTGTTATTTGTAATATGCACTTCATAAGTCATCGGCAGTCCAATATAATAGCCGGCCAAACCTTCTGGCGTATAAAAATAGGGATCGGTATAGACTACCTTTATGCTAAGATTCTTAAGCTCACCTGCATGCTTGCCATAGTGAACGTCTGCCCCCAATAAAGAATTACTAATAATCATAATAATCATCACTAATCCAAGAAAAATAATCAGAAACCATTTCCTTTTTTCTTCCATTTTATACCCCTTTTCCCACAATATCATAAAAAATGATTTGGAGTAGCACCGCTTGCGGTGCGTCAACGCGAGACAAGTCTCGCTACTCCTAAGAAAAAAGCCGAGTTGCCAGAAGCTTCAAACACTCTAAATTTGTTTTTTCTTCAGCAACTCGGCTTTAAAATGTTCCATCGTCTTCGGCAACCTGACTATCCCACGCCCAGCATTCTGGGTGTGGAACTCTAAGGTTTTGCGTCCCCCTATATCCTAGGGAGTTGCCCTTATCGAACGATAACAATTATCGTTACTAAAATTTTACCACAACTTCTCTAATTTGTCAACCTGTTTTTTTAACCATTAACGTCGAGAACTTTGGGATTTTACTAATTTTCCCCTCTCTTATCCATTGCTCTTTGATATAATTTCAAATATTCCTTCGTAGAGGTAACCCAGGAGAAATTGGCCTCCATCATATTGTTAACCAACCTTTGCCAGGCTTCCTTCTGCCTATAAACAGTTATTGCTCTTTTGAGCGCATTCACCAGGGCAGTAGCCGAATATTCGCTTAGTAGAAAGCCATTTCCTTTACCTGTCTCTGACTCAAATTCTTCAATTGTGTCCGCCAAACCACCTGTGGGATTAACAATAGAAGCAGTGCCATACGCTAAACTGATTAACTGTCCCAACCCGCAGGGCTCATAGCGGGAAGGCATCAAGAACAAGTCACAACCGGCATAGATTCTATGAGCAAGTCGATTATCAAAGGTAATATGAATTGCTGCTTTTCTGGAATACTTCTTGCCAATCCGGGAAAAAAGCTTATGATATTCTTCCTCACCCGTTCCTAAGAGAATAAAGAACAAATCTAAATCCATTATTTCATCAATTGCTTCTCCAATAATATCGAGTCCCTTCTGCTGGGCAAGCCGGGAGACGATTCCCACTAAAGGCCACTCTAAGTCAACTGGCAGGTTATTCTCCTCTAAGAGAGC
This sequence comes from bacterium, assembly GCA_035530055.1. NCBI lineage: Bacteria > bacterium. The sequence continues at coordinate 15,419 of DATKVN010000089.1, forward strand.
TCTCTTACATTCCATTTTTTTATCTATCTCCCCTACGGTATAGTTGACAGCAATGAATTGGTCCTTCGCTGGATTCCATTCATCATAGTCAACCCCATTAAGTATCCCGTAGAGATCCTGGCTACGATGGGCAAGGACTCCTTCCAAACCGTATCCAAATTCGGGTGAACACTGAATTTCCTTGCTATAGGCTACGCTTACGGTATTCAATACATCTGCGTAAACCAGTCCTCCCTTGAGAAAGCTAACCTGCCCATGGAATTCCAACTTTTCAGGAGTAAATTCTTCCTCGCCCAAGCCAGCCAAATTTAGAGTCTGTTTAGGAAATGTCCCTTGATAGGCAATGTTATGAATAGTTAAAACTGTTGCCGTTCTCTGAAAGAAAGGGTCATTCTTATATAATGTCTTCAGGTAGACAGGAATTAAACCTGTCTGCCAATCGTTACAGTGAATCACATCGGGTTGAAACCCGATTGCCTTAACCGCTTCCAATAGTGCTCTGGAAAAAAGAATGAACCTTTCTGCGTTATCTTCATAGGCGCCCTCTGAAGTGCCATAGAGTTCTTTCCTCTCAAAGTAAGGTTTATAATCTATAAAATATATGGGTATCCCTTTTCCCAGTTCGCCTTCTAAAATTGAAACTATGGCGACCTCTTTTCCTACAGGAATAGACAGGCTTTTAGTAAGTGTCCTTAATCCAAACTTTTGATTGTCGACAACTTTATATTTTGGCATCACCACTCGCACATCATGACCCTGAGTCTTTATGGCTCTGGGTAAGACCCCGCTTACATCAGCAAGTCCTCCTGTCTTGGCGAAGGGAACCACTTCTGAAGAAGTAAATAGAATTTTCAGTTCAACACCTCCAGGAGTAGCAGAGCTTGCTCTGCGTTAACGCGAAACAAGTTTCGCTACTCCAAATAACTGGAGTAGCACCGCTTGCGGTACGTTTGCTTGCTCTGCGTTAACGCGAAACAAGTTTCGCTACTCCAAGATGTCATTTTCTTAAGCTCCGGCTTCCCTTAAAAATTTAGCTGCTTCTTCTGGGGGAGTGGGATTAATGTAAAAACCCGTGCCCCATTCAAATCCGGCAACTCTGGTCAATACGGGCATAACCTCAATGTGCCAGTGGTAGTAGGGAAGGTGGGACGTGGTGAGCGGAGAGTTATGGAGAATATAATTATATGGAGCATAATTGAGCACTTTGTTCATCCGAGTTAGAATCCCTTTAAGACAGCATGCCAGATGGATTACTTCGTGTTTCTGGATATCTTCAAAAGCCGAGTCGTGTTTCTTGGGAATAATCCAGGTCTCAAAGGGAAATCGGGAAGCATAAGGAGCAAAAACTACGAAGTCTTCATTCTCAGTAATTATTCTCGCCACTGACTTTGTCTCCTGTCTGATAATATCGCAAAAGACACACCTTTCTTTATTCTCGTAATAATTTTGCGCCCCTACCATCTCCTCTTTCACCCTTTTAGGGACTATTGGCAGGGCGATTAGCTGGGAGTGGGAATGGGTCAGGGAAGCTCCAGCAGCCTTTCCCTGGTTTTTAAAGATTAGAATATATTCGAACCTGGCATCTCTCTTCAGATCTACGGTTCTATCTCTATAAGCCCAGATTACATCCTCTACATTTTTTCTTTCCAGTTCGGGAAGAGTCTTATTATGGTCGGTATTTTCAATAATTACTTCATGGGCGCCGATCCCGTTCATTTTGTCATACATTCCTTCACCTGTGCGACTTAAATCTCCTTCCACTTCTAATGCCGGAAATTTGTTGGGAACTACTCTTAACCACCAGCCTCTGGTATCAGGTTTTGTTCCTGGCTCACGATAAGCCATGACCTCGGGGGGAGTCTTTTTTTCATTTCCCACACAGAACGGACAGAGCTTCTCGTCCGACTTCTCCTGGGGCTCCGTTCCAAAATCGGAGGGTCTCTTTGCTCGTTCAGTGGCAATGATAATCCAGCGACCGAGTATGGGATCTTTTCTCAAATCAGGCATATAAACCTCCTTTTATAACTGGAGTCCTTGCGAAA
>DATKVN010000090.1 GCA_035530055.1 bacterium
TTCTTCTTCCTCAACAGATCCAAGAGCCTCACCATAACTGCCAATCTTCAACCAGATGTTTTTGATCGTTCCTAACTCCTGGGCGGTCCAGGTCTTGGTGCTGCCCTTTCCCTCTCCCAGCAAGAAAGTAAAGATTGCATATCTGGATAAGCTGTTCTTCTGCAGCCCACCGACGTAAACATCAACCACTGATGCAACGATCGGCCCGTCATGCTCCATATCGACCTGATATTTGGCGCCGTCTTGTTCTAACAAAGCGTCATATTTTAGAATAGTAGATTCTATATTCTTTTTTAACGTCTCAGGATCGTGTGGGGATCGAGCAGATTTGCCCCCTGGAGCCTCAATTACTGCTTCTGTGGGCGTTTCTGCCTCTGGGGGTATACTTACTTGGGTGGTAGGTGTTATGTCACCCGGGGGCAGTATTTCCATTTCCGGTTCTGGGTAATCCGCGCCTGGTTCCAGCATAGTACTGGCAATATGGGTCGGGAAAGATTGTACTTTATCTTCATGTATTCGAGCAGCCACCCAATTAGGATCCGCCTCTATTGAAAGTAAAGATTTTGTCATTCTTTGTTTTTTGTCCTTTAGCGGAACCATTACCTCCTTGTCCCTTCTGCGTAAGTTCAACGGCACCCCTTTGATAACTCCATTGTTGAGCTCTTTGAGTCCAGCTAATTGTTGGGAGATATTTCTGATATCGTTCCAGCTTCCCGTTGTAACCATTAAGTATGCCGCCCTTTCTAATTCAGGGACAATCACCTTTAATCTCCCAATGGGAGAATACTTAACGGGCTTCCCTTGGTAGTCTTGTCCTGCAATATCATCTTCGGGGTGTTTCTCGCGTTCTCCGGTTTTTACGTCAATACCGTTGAGGACAATGGCTTCGCCGGTCTGCGAGTCACAGCGATAATGAACCCATTCACCATCGGATCTTGCAAGCATCCTGGATGCAACATATGCTTCAAGCCACCCATCAAACATGGATTCAATTTCATTAAACGGAAGAAAGATGTTTATCTCTTTTGGTTCCGATCCGTAAATAGCCATAAACTTATTTTCTGTTTCTTCCTCTCCTTCACTAAATTCAACCCGGAAATAATCCAGGTCAATAGGATTTCCCTTCTCCCCCTTCATCCCTTTTCTTATTCTCCCAATCTCTGGGAATGATAAACCTTTTGTGGTCACGCCAATTATAGGCATTTTTCTCTCCTTTGTTGGTGTTCTTTTACATGGCAACTTGCACATAAAAATTCAATATTATTTTTCTTATTATTTAGCGGATCACCATCCACGTGGTGGCGGCTTATTCTCGTTGAAGTTTTTTTTCTTCCACACCTTTCACAAACCAACGCTTCTGGATACATAATTCTAGCCCGTCGGCGCCCAGCTTGATCTTTTACGGTGCTACCCTTGTAATTACCAGAACCAATTAACTTCTTAGATTCTTTTGTGTGGTGCCATCCCGATCTACGGGGACTGGCTGCTCTTATCTTGTCCTTTGTTTCATCACTCAAAGGTACGCCAGTCTTTGCTATACCACTACATTTCTTGCCGCAATATTTTCTACCTCTCTTTACCTGCCAGGGCTCTGTATAAAAGGTAATATCGCACTGGGCACAATTCATTTCAGGCATCAACAACCTCCTTTTTGATAATGCCGAAATTTACTAGGTCTCTTTTGACCTCGTAAGCATTTTCAAAATCTTTTGTGCTTGCTTTCTCAATGAATGTTTTGGAAACAAAACCAAGATCGATCTGGTCCCGCCGGCAAACTACCTCACACAATATTTCCCCTTCTTCCGTGCGTAGCAGTTGTCCGTCAGTATCTTTCACCCACGCCTTGACTAAGGCGCCCCAGCAACCAGAACATTTATAATTAGATACAGTGTGTGTCGCCAGTTTGTCAGGCATCTTACACATAAAAACCTCCTTTATCTTTCATGGATTACTCTCTTGGAGTGCATTATAACCTATTAAATTATTAATGTAAACAGGTAAATATTTATTGTATAATACCATAGACTTCCTATTTCATGGGTAGGAAACTCTCCTTTATGACTTGAAGCCCCTGCCTCCTGGGGCTTCTCGTTTTTAACAAAAAATCCCCGGGGAAGTATCACCGGGGATTAGATTTTCACCTCCTTGATTTACCTGTTACGGT
>DATKVN010000091.1 GCA_035530055.1 bacterium
ATTAATTACTCTTTCAATATTTGGGCCTGCGATTGCGGTGGAATTATTATTTAATAAAAAGAAGTTTACCAATAAAGAATCTAAAGGACTTAGGAATGACCTTGAAAAATTCAAAGGAACAATTGCTTGGAAACTAGAAGAGGCAAAATGGGAAGTTGAAGAAAAACATGAGAGGGAAAAATGAGTGAAAACTACTACCATGTATGTGAGAAATGTGGGAAAAGAACTTATTCATATGAACACTCTTGGTATTCATTCAATCTATGTTTTGAAAAGATGTGCCTTGGTCGCATAGAAAAAAAGAGTTACCCAAAGCCAGAGGCGGCAGGATTTAAAAAAGGGGATAGAATAAGGTTTACTAGATTCCCGAAGACCGACCCAGAATACATGCAGTTAGCTACAATCCGCAACAGGCTTGACGGAGATATGTTTATGGTGAACTTTGAAGAACTTAAGCGTAAGTCCTGCAAAACAGATGAAGAGTTTGTTGCTGAATCTAGAAGAATAGACAAGTTCTTAATTCCTTTGGTCGCTGCGAGGGGACATCATCCTGCATACGATATAGAACTGTTAACTTTATGTGACAAAGAGAAATAAATGAGCGAATTTGATGATTGGAACAAGGCCGGGGGATACTATGATGCTATGTGAACACCTGGCAGATGCCTCCCTGTGTATAGTCTGCATGGAAAAGAGATTAAAAAACGACTTACTTTCGCTAGGGGCGCCCACGTATAACTGGGAAAAGAATTGGTTCGAGCCGATAAGGGAAATATATGGAGAGAAGCAAGAGTCTTTAAATACTAAGCCCGATTGGATCAGAAAAGCTTTAAGGCATGATGCCCTTGAAGTGGGAATAGACGTAGATAACGTCAACTGGAGCAACGAGGAACTCGCTGAAAATATCGTGAAGAGAAGAAAGCTTCACGGAGAGATCAGAAGTTCAAAAAAAGATAGCGCCGAGGAAAAGGCTTGGTTCTAGACGCCAAAATATAAGGAGAAATTATGAATTCAAATGAAAGCTATCTAAAGTGGTTCAATAAAACTGACATACAGACAGATTCACACTCTCCCAAGATTTTCGATGCTGGATTTGAAGCTGGCCAGGAATCTCTTAGGAAAGCAGTAGAGAAACACGTAGAGTGGCTAAAGAAGAACTATGTCTCTGAAAGCTGCGAGGAAGAGCATTTCCCGGAGAAGGACTGCATTAGTTGCCAGGCTGGACTGGAAGGGCTAGACCTTATGAAGGGGCTAAAGTCATGACGGGAATGGGGTGGTTGTTATTTTGGATATTCGTAGGCTACAGTCAGATGTATATTGCTGCGCTGAATTATAAACGAGGATACTTCTGGCACATGCTGGGGAATTTTGTCATAGCCGGCATAGATGTGCTGTTGGTTCTGAAGGCTGCTGAGATGATTCGATGATTGATCCAATTAATACACTGGGTAAGAAATATATATCTGTAGATCAGGACGCTAAGTTTGAAAAGGGAGACATTATAAACTTTGTGCTTGTTGATTACGATGCAGAAATGAAGGATATCTCCAGTAATAATTTAATAGGACTCGTGAATAAAGTGGAGGATAGATATATAACTATCCTCTTTTCGATGGAGCCTGTTGAGGATGGCAAGGTATCGCATTTGAATCTAAATAAAGAGATAGTCGTGAAGATGAATGGCTACTCCAAGACCTCAATTGCGACTGAGACTGGAGTGGCTACGGTAAATCTCCCGCTTGCAGACGTTGTTAATAGTCAGAAGTCTATTATTATTAAGAGCATGTTTGAGAGGGAAAAATGAGTATAAAAGTATCAGATTTGAGAGAGTTTCTAAACAAATATTCAGACGATGATTATGTATATGCCTATTCGGGTGAATCTACTTGTGTTGTAGTTATGGATAAAGACGGAAAACAGTTAGGTTTCATAGATGCATATGAACCCTACATAGACTACGCTGAGAGGGAAAAATGATTAAATACATTTTGTTATTGTCTTTACTTTTAACCACGAATCTCTGCTCTTATATCGCAGAAGAATTAAGTGGGGTCTGGGGAAATGTCGATAAGGAAACATTCATTTCTTTTGACGGTTTTGGGGAAGGTAATTTTATCCATCATACTGGTGGCAACTTTTCCAACGTAGGAAAGTATAAATTTAAAGGAAAAACTTTAACTTTAAATTATGAATATATAGAAAATGCAATAGAAAGAAGAAGGGACGAGTTTACAGAAAAATACGTTATTGAACTTGGATTTTTAAACTCAGGATTGAGATATCTCAAGTTGCATAAATTAAATAAAAAGGAATATCTTGGCCCTTATTATTTCAGAAATCGCTGAGGTGGAAAAATGAAGTGGAAAGAAAGCAAATTTAAAGGGGAATACATATGCAGCGCAGGTCGGTTTCAACTAGTCGCCTGCGGGTATTGCTACGACATATCCTACCATGATAAAAAGAAAATGATAATCGAACTAGAGTCTGGGTCCGTTAAAACTCTTACGGCCGCCAAGAAAAAATGCGAGGACTGGCTCAGGAAGACTAAGAAAGATCTAACTGCTAAGGAGAAGGGCGATGCCAGATGATTATTTGAAAACAGAGGCTCTCCGTGTAAGGCAAAGGGGCAAATTCAAAAGGGCCGATGGGACCGAGTACGAGAGCCACGTTGGCGAACA
>DATKVN010000092.1 GCA_035530055.1 bacterium
GGCGGTGCGGCTGTTTTGGTTACCACCTCTGAACTGCCTCTTTTAGGAATATAACCTTCTCTGACGATTTTGCTCCCAGGGGTCTCTTCCCTTAAAGAAATAGAAGATTTGCTCGACTCCTTAATGCCAAGAGTCCCTTGAACTGGTATAACCAGAGTATCTTCCAGGTTATCGGAATTTGAAACTTCTTCCTCAACTTCAAAAATAGGCATAGTTGTCTCTGACGGTCCTATTTTTTCCTCTAGATAGCCTCCCTTTGCAATTTGTCTTGTGGTTACTGCTTCGTCAGGAAACGCATGCCCCTTTTCTGTACTGAGAGACTCTCGAACTTCAGGGGTAGCCTCAGGAACAAAATTCTTCTGCCCAACAAAAGTCTTGTCTTGTAAGAATTTTGATTCATTTACTTTTTTAGCCGACTTACTGATTTTCAAAGTCTCCTTCAATTCCATCAATTTACCAGGTTCTCTTTTAGGACGTTGCTTAGTAAAAGCCAAAAGACTTTCTGGTTTGGGCTTGTGCCTCTTTATCTGTTTTATCCTGCCGGAAATACGTTCAATTTCTGCTTTGGTCAAATAAGCCACCTCAGTAATTTTGAGTTGCGCCTCTTCCCGGAGAGAAGCCCTCTGCCCAAGGGTAAAAAGAGTGGCTAAGAGCAAAATGTGAATCAAACAAGAAGTAAAAAATGAGTTTATTATCTCTTTGTTCATTGGTAAAATCCTGAATTCAAAACATCTGGAGTCCCCTGATTCATCGGAGCGTTCAATAAACGCAACCTAAAGGTTGCGACTACCAAAAACATAATAATAACCAAGAAAAATAGAGTTGACCCCATTTTTATACAATCCAATCGCGAAACAAGTTTCGCTACTCCAGATCAACCTCTGTTTTTTGTACTGTGGCAATGGCAATCCGTCCTGCTCCAGACTCCTTGGCAATTTCCAGGACGGTTTCCACCTGGCCATAGGAAATATTCTTATCTGCTTTTATTACCATTAGATTATAAGGGTCGATTTTGAATCTCTGTGACAAAAAAGGCTTCAGTTTCTCTAAGGAAATCAGTTTTTCATCCACGGAAATCCGGCCGTCTCTGGATAAGGTAATGGTAATTTTTTGTTCCTCTCCCATTTCAGAAGTGGAAGCTCTGGGAAGGTCGACCTTTATTCTGGACTGACCGAGGAAAGGCGATATGAGGAGCAAAATAAGAAGCACGATCAAAGCTAAGCTGATAGCTGGCATTAAATCTATTTCCGTCTTCAGTTTCATCCTTTTCCTCTCTTTCTAAGTAAGGCAAGTTTATCCGCTCCTGCTTGCTTTGCAATATCAAGCACTTTTACAACCCGGTCCAGGAGAACATTCGCATCAGGAACAACAATCACTGTTCTTCCCTTCTTTTTAGCCAGTTCCTTCCCTAAATTCCACTTCAGATTTTTTATAGCTACTTCTTTACCATTTAAATAGACCTTCTGTCTGGTTATACTTATTGATACTGGCTGTAAATCTGGCTTGGGCGCCTCCGCCTTTTCGCTTCGAATTGCCTTGGTAGAATTTATTTTTATTCCTGTCCAGAGTAATGCCGGCATCGTTATTAAGAAAACAACAATCAAAGTTAATGCAGCATCGCTCAAGGGAGTTAAGTTGGGCATGATTTTCATATCATTATGATTTTTTCTCTGCATTCTTTTGCTCCTCACGATAAATTCTTAGCCTTGCAATAAAATCGTCTCTGGCAATTTCCAATTCGGAATTAATAGTGGCGACCCGCCGGACAAAATAGTTATAAACTATAACGCAAGGAACTGCAATAAGTATGCCTGTGGCAGTAGTGACCAGTGCTTCTGCCACTCCCATCGCCACTACCGCCGACCCACCTGAACCTGTTATTGCTATATCATGAAAGGCGCGAATAATTCCCACAATTGTCCCAAACAATCCCAGTAGAGGAGAAATATGGCTTATGGTACCAATTATTCCGATGTTATTTTCATACTTCGTCCGCTCCCTGCTAATGGCATTGGTCATCAATTCCCGCACTGTCGTCTCATCATTTGTGTGATTTTTCAAACCTTCCTTTATTACCCTGGAAACAGGCGTAGCCCTTTCCCCACAATCCTTGAGGCATTCTGAAAATTGACCATTTATAACTTTTTCTGCAATTCTGGAGACAAACTCTGAAATTCTGTCCCGACTCTTGTGAAAATATCGCCAGCGTTCAATACAAAAGGTAAGCCCTATTATGGAGACTACAGTCAACGCCCACATGGCAAAACTTCGAGAATACATCTCAAGAATAGGTAAACCGCCAAACATTTTGTGTACCTCCTTAAGAATAGGAATGTCTAAATCTAAAACATCTGGAGTCCTTGCGAAAGCAAGGTTATTCCTCCCTTTCGGGAGGACTCCACTCTTTCTGTTGTCCTTTCAGTTCCTCAAGCTTAATCTCGGCAAGGTCTTTCCACTTCACATCTTCAGTGCTATTGTCAATCTCTGTATATATAGTGATGGCCGCATCACTTCTTCCCTGTTTTTCATATATTTCTGCCAGTCGGAGTAACCCTGCCAACCTGAATGGGTCATTTTTCGCTGGCAACCCTTGTAAAGTTTGATAGACATTAATCGCTTCTGCCATCTCGCCAAGACACTCATAGCAATCTCCCTCTCGATATTTAATTTCGCATTTCGTTATCTCCCGGGTAGGTTCTACCATCTTATAGAATTCGATTGCCTGCCGATAGTCACCATTGTTTCTCGAAATCTCTCCTATCTGCCATTTAGCAAAATTGACTTTCTCTTCTTCTGGATGTTGCTCAATGAAGCTCTTATATTCCTCGACCGCCTTCTTCCACTCATTCAATTTTTTGTAAGCAAGAGCAATATTCAACCGAACATGGGAGGCAAAGCGGCTATCTGGATATTTTTGAAGAATTTCTTTGTAATGCTCTATACTCTCTTCTATCTCGCCCGCTTGAAATAACCCGTTTGCTAAGTGGAATTTAGCCATTTCCGTTAACTCGTCTTCAGGATAGCTGGAAACAAAATTCTGGAACGCTTTAATAGCCTCAGCAAACTTCTTCAAAGAATAATAGGCCTCTCCAAGATAATAGGAAGCCGACTTAGCAGATGAGACATGGGGATAATCAATTATAACTTTCTGGAAATTCTTAATCGCTTTATTGTATTCTCCTTTCTCAAAAGACCTTACCCCAAGTTGCCAGTAAGCTTCTCCAGCCAGACTCTCGCCAGGGTATCTGTTGACAAAATTCTCTAAACCTTCATCAGAGGAGCCTTCCCCGGTTGCCTTTTCATAATAGGAAACTTTTATTCCCTCGAGCGCCTGTTCTTTCCGCGAGTCTTCAGGATAGGTTTCTATAAATTTCTCGTATTCTTTAATTGCTTCTTCATACTGCTTAGCATTATAGTAGCTTTCGGCAATGTGGAGTTGTGCCTCTTTAGCCTGTTCTGTCCCGGGAGATTCTGTAAGTAGCTTTCTGTAAAGTTTGATTGCCTCATTATACCTGCCAAGTCCGAAACTGGTATAAGCAGCTCTATCTAAAGCCTGAAGAACGACTTTGCTACCTCTCTTTCTATTTATTATTGCCTTCCAGGTCTTAATTGCTTCACTGTAATATCCAAGTCGATAAAACGAGAGTCCTTCTCGATAGAGAGCTTCGGCAACCATCTCATCTCGAGGGTATTGCTCGACAAATCTCCTGTAGAACGAAAGAGAATTCTTATAATCTCTCTTATTGAAATGTAGATTGGCAACCTGTAGTTTTGCCACTTTGTCCACATCCTTATCGCCTTCTGCATAACATTCGAGAAATTCCCGATTTCTTATCAAAGCTAAATCGAACTTACCCTGTTCTGTGGCACAGGCTACCAGACCACTTTTAGCATATTTTGCCATTTGTGAGCCGGGATAGTTCTCCACGACATAATCATACATCTCTTCTGCTTCACTATATCTTTCTAACTGATAATATGCTTCCCCGATATAGTAGTAGGCTCCGGCTAACCATCCTCCGGGAGGAGAGAAAATCCCGGTGACCAGATTTCTATAACTCGTGATGAGGCTCTGGTAATCCTCCTGTTCATAGTAGGTCAATCCTAAGAGATATAATGCTTTGCCTCCCACTTCACTATCGGGCGCAATATTAATCACTGACTGATAAGCACTTTCTGCCTCAGAATAGCGACCGAGCTTCTGTAGACATAGACCCTTCAAAAGGAGAATATCTTTCCATCCCGGGCTACCAGAATACTGTTCAATAAACTTTTTCCCCTCTTCTAAAGACTTCTGATATTCTCCCATTGAAGTATATAGATATACTAATTTATATTGAGAAAGCCTGGCAAGTTCAGAAGAAGTGAAACTACCGATTATAACCCGATAGTTCTCTATTGCCTCCCCGTTCTTCCCCAGGCCCTTTAATGACTCAGCCGTCAAATACTGGACGGAAGTTACCAACTCACTCCGGGGATATTGCCTGAAAAATATCTGGCAATTCTCTATCGCTTTTGAATAATTTTCCTGATTAAATCGACTTGCTCCAGTCATAAATCTGGCATGAGGAGCGAGTTCACTCTGCGGATAACTCGTCAATAAATCCCAGAATTTTCTCATTGCAAAATTATACTGACCCATTCGGTAGAACGTCTCTCCCATACCGTATAGAGCATCGTCTGCCAATTCGCTTTCCGGATGCTTGTCTATAAGTTCCTTATATTTCGCTTGAGCTTGAAGCTCTCTGTTCAGTTCTTCTAAACACCTTGCCTCGTAGTAGTCGCCGTAGACTCCATCCACCTTTCCAAAGCTTTCTAAAGCCTGTTCATACTTCCCCTGATAATACCGGATTAAACCCAGGCTATAATTTACTCTATCCTCTCGAAGATATCCAGGGAAAGAACCGGTTAACCTTTCCAGAACACTCTCGGCTTCCACTGTCTTTCCCTGTTTCAAATAAGACTGGCTCATCCCGTAGAGGATTTCCGGAGCAAGGAAGCTATCTCCAAAACTTTCCCACAATTGGTTAAAGAGATTCAGAGCCTCACCATAATTTTTCAGATTGTAATAACACTCCGCTTTCCTCAAACTCGCACTTCCCACAAGTTCGCTCTGGGGCGAGGAACTGATTACCAATTCATACTCTCTAATAGCATTTCTGTAATCTCCTTGAGCAAAATAGGATTCAGCAATTAGATAATGTTTTTCGTCTATTCTATCAATCTTTTCAAAAGGAGCTATCTCAACTTTAACCTCAGCTTTCAAAAGTGGTCTCTCAGGCTTCTCTTCCACCTGTGGGGTTTCGGCTTCTATCTTCTTGCTTTCCACAAGAATTGGGCGGGCAAGCTCGGCCTCACGCGTCCCCCTCCCTTTCGGGAGGACTCCAGGAAGCTCCGGACTCCTTGCGATAGCAAGGTTATCCTTCCCTTCTTCCTCTGTCTTCTGTGCCATCTCTGCCTCTTCCATCTTTTTAATCACTTCTACTTCTTCCATAACTTCTGCCGCCATTGCCACTTCCTTCTTCCCAAATCTCACACTCAATCCAATTCTATGGGAAGAACCCAAATCCCTATATTTACCCCAGGCATCATGATAAGCATAAGCATAGTCGGCCTGAAAATTTCCCCACCTAAAACCTAAGCCAGCCGTGATCTCTGTTTCATCTATCCCTGCTCTGAAAGCCAATAGGTGCAGCAGGCAATACTCTGCGCCATAATGCATTTTAAAGGACTGATGCTCTGTGTTTTGGGTGTCGATAGCCAATATCAAATTATCACTAAACATTTTATAGGATGCGCCGAGATTAAGACTTAAAGGATAAGTATCTGTATCTGTTTTCAATTTTAGCTTTGGTTTAATCATATTCTGAAGATTTAAACCCAAAGATAACGCCGACAAAGGTTTATACAGTATTCCTGCATCAGTTCCAAATCCCATATCAGAATGGTCAGCAAAATTTTGATTGATGAGCTTTAAACTTATGCCACAAGAAAGAT
>DATKVN010000093.1 GCA_035530055.1 bacterium
GCTACATTATTACTGTATAAATAAGCCCAATCATTATCATCAGAAATACTGGAAGAATCAATTCTTTACGGTAAAGCTTCAGCCAATCAGCCTGGAAATATTCTCTGGTTAATGATAGACAAAAGTGGACGGGTGTCAGCAAGACCCCGGCAAAGCCACACATAAAAGAAAAAGTCATAAGTGACAATTTACCGTCAAAAAGGGGCAGAATAACAGGGAAAGTAATACCCACTGCAACCATCGTCATTCCCGTCAAAAAGCCTACAATGAAAGGGAGAAAAGAAATAACTAAGTATCGGGGAATACCTGCAGTGTTAAAGAAAAGAGGCAGGCGTTCTATCATTCCTGTAGTTCCTAACATCGCCTTAAAAATCATAATACCAAAAACCATAAGAATCATCCCATACTTCCCTTTTGCCAGAGAGCGCAAAACTGTTCTAATAGAAATCTGATTGCTGATGATTGTGAACACTATTGCCACAAGGAGAGCGTATAAAACTCTTAACCTGAAAACGAGGACCAGAACCATTACCAGAATAATTGGCGATAGGTTGAAGAGAAAATTCAGGATTGCCCGGCCTTTCCCGGAAAGAGCTTCTCCCGAATGTTCAGGTCTCCATTTCAGTCTCCCTATACCCCAAATTATTCCTATAATAATTGCACTCGCTGTCAAAATGCTATTGCTTGCAATTATTCTATAAACAGGCACGCCCAGAATGCCAGCAGCAAGTATGATTCCCGGATAGAGTGGGAAAGTATACTCCCAGATATGTCTAAACCAAAAATTGAGAAAGGTCTTTCGCTCATTGGATATGCCCATCTCCTGAGTAATTTCCTTTACCACTGGAGCAGAAACGAGCGCTCCACCAAACATGGGAAGAAAACCGATCACTGCCGGGATAACGGCGATAACCCACTTTATGTCTAAAAGTATATTTTTCATGTTATTGATTATTTTCTTAAAAGTATATGCTGCACTCATAGATAGGTTGAATATAATCACAAGAAAAAGAGTAGCAGCAATCTCCAGAGTCTCCCTTGACAGGCAAGCAGCGTAAAAAGTTTTTAAAATTTCTGTTAAGCTAAACCTGTAAGCAATACCCAGAAAGAACGCCGCTACTATCATAGTCAGAGTCAGATTCAATTTACATTTGAAAAGAATCAGAATAATTGCCAGAGAAACAATCAAGATTATTAAGTCGTACATATTTACTCTTCTCCCAAAGAGACTGCAGGGGCTCAATTTATTGAGTCCGTTTCTGCGGGTTCACCCAGCCCCTACACAGGGGCGGGGTGAATCTAACCCCTACGACGCTGAAGTAATTATAATAGATTTCTCGATAAAAAATCAAATAAAAAAATCTTCCCGTTTGGGAAGATCAAATTCAACACTATAAATTAAAAATATTTTCAAAAATTATTCTTCAGAAGTTTCTTCACGCCTTTCCTGAAAATCCGCCTTATATTCGGCTTTTTCAATAAGCATGCTGAATTTATTCTCAATGGTATTATTAATCGTTACAACTTCGAATGGCTTCACAATATAGTCATCTGCTCCTTTCTCAAAAGCACGCTCAACATCTTCTAATCGGTCTAAAGCGGTAAATATGAAAATGGGAATATCTTTTGTCTTCTTATAAGACTTGAGTAACTCACAAACCCTGAAGCCACTCATCCCGGGCATAACCAGGTCTAAAAGGATAAGGTCTGGCTCAAACATCCTTGCTTTTCTAATTCCATCTATTCCATTATTAGAGGTAATCACTTCGTGTCCAAACTTCCCCAGTCTGAACTTAAGAAGTGTCAGGACGCCTTCTTCATCATCTATTACTAGTATTTTTAGCACCGTTTTTTCCATATTGTTATTATACTACGCCCATAGAAAAAAATCAAGCATAAAATTATAATCAACTGTCACTAATGTTCTTTCCAATCTGCACAATTTTGTGTCTTGATTTTTCTCCCTGAACTATTTTTATCTGGTTCTTTTTCACTTTGAATTCTTGAGAGAATAATTTAATCAAAAGTTTATTCGCCTTTCCTTTTTCCGCTGGTGCCCTCAGGTGAACTTTCCAGCAATTTTCTTCCTTTTTGATTTCGTTCTTTCTGGCATTGGGAATCACCTTGACATTTAAAATCATTCCATTACCTTTCTGCTGAATTTAAAAAGAAACTCGCAGTTATCAAGTCTTCGGAAAACCCTTTGGCGAAGGAAAATCTTCGTTGAACCGGCCTCCTTTACAACGCCGACAAAGCCCGTTAAATTCTTCATATTCTTCCTGAGATATTTCTCGATTACACAATGTATATCTGTGTTTTTCCTCTTCAGGTTCGACCTCGCCACAACCACCCTTTGGGGAGGAGTTCAAAAAGGTTGGGAGTCCTTGCGAATCGCGTAGGGGCGACCCTTGTGGTCGCCCGAGCCTTCCTATCGGGAGGACTCCAGCTTTAGGGATGACCGGAAATAAAAAATGGGCCCACTAGGATTTGAACCTAGGACTCCCTGATTATGAGTCAGGTGCTCTAACCAGCTGAGCTATGGGCCCAATTGTGTTTTTATGCTATGAGTGAATTTATTATATTAGTAAATAAATAAAACGTCAAGAAAATTTTATTCTACTTTCAGCGCCCTACCCCACCCCACCCCAAAACAGGGAGGGGATTGGAAAAGGATGCTCTGACAGTGATTAGATGAAAATTTTTGGTTTTTTGAGTCCTACGGTAATTAGTGTTTCTGTTGCAGTAGTACCTGGAATAGCCCTTATCTTATTAATCACAAGTGAGGCAAGTTCATCTGTATCTCCTACTTGCACGCTAACTACGAGGTCCCACCGGCCAAAAACAGCAATAACTTTCTGGACTCCTCTAATTTGCCTTAATGCTTCCATAACAGCTTCTTCATGTCCTGATAATAGACGGACAAAAACCAACCCAGAGACCATTGTTTCCTCCTTCTATCAACCCTCCCTTTCGGGAGGACTCCAGAGCCGATTTCATCAAAGATGCAGAGCTTTGCTCTGCAGCTACTTCCGAGAAAAAAGGTCTGCAAAATACTTCACTTTGCAAGCATGTTCGATAGAACATATCGTTACGAATGCTTCCTCGACAATCTTTCCAATAGCAATGGGTCCGTGTTCTTTTATTATCGCGCCTTTGTGGTCTTTAAGTACATTCGCTGCGTTTTGGGCAAGCTCTTTCGACCCCACTCCTCCTGTTATGATAGGAATCTCGTGTAGGAAGTATTTGCTTTCACAGTCGGAAGGGATTAACAGGTTTGTGGAGGAAATCATCGATTGCACTATGGCAAATGGAGAATGGGCATGGATTATGGCTAAAGCAGAAGTCTCTTTGTAGATTTGTCTGTGTACTATTGTTTCTGAGGAAGCTATGGTGTCGAAACTACTGGGCTTATCCAGGTTTAACTCTACTACCATATTCTCATCGATCTCGTCGAGCATACTACCGCTTCTGGTAATTATGAGTTTGTTTCCTACTCTCACGCTGATATTGCCGAAATGGGAATGGGCCAATCCACACTGAACCATCTTTTTGCCAAATTTGCTAATTTCTCTCCACATTATGACTCCTTGAAAGGCTCTTAAAGTGTCCTTGTGCAATTTGAAATTGTGCCTACAAATATTTTCAACCTAACCAATGTCTACCGGGCGACCACAGCGGGTCGCCCCTACGCGTTCAAAACCACAATACGGGCTCAATGAATTGAGCCCCTACATTTAAATGTTGAGTTGTGCCAGTTTCTCTTTTGTGGGTATGCCCTTTTCACTCCATCCCCGGAATCGATAGTATTCCAGAAGAGATGCCAGAAACTCGTCTTTCTTAATATTCCTGCCCTCCACTCCTCCATCCTCTTGGAAAAACCTTTCCGGGAGGGTGTCGTCTTTATTACTGAATTTCTCTTTCAGATTGAACAATTTCTCTATATTCCAGACTCGCTCTCCTATCTCAAGCAGTCTTTCTGAGACAAAATCTATTCCGGTCACTGCACTTAGAATATTTGCCCACTCTTCTTCTCCCACGCTGAAAAGGGCAAATTTACAAACTACCAGAGAATCGACTGCGGTGAACAGATTCTGAATAACCTGCACAAGGCCAGACTTTCCTGAGAAAGTAAGTCTGTTTACTAGTTTGGGTTTGCCGAAAATCTCTGGACCAATCATATATGCTCTCAGATGGCATCCTCCTCTATTGGAAGTGGCATATCCTAAAGCCAATCCTAAAACTCCTCTCGGGTCATAGCCGGGTAACTCGAGACCTTTAACCTGCATGCTTATATCGGGGTTTTTGTTGACTCTGGCATATCTCATCGAGCCTTCGGATAATTCTTGACCAATCTCTTTTCTCTCACCAATTAGTTCGACTAACTTTAATAATTTTTCATCTGTGAGTTGCTTTCCGTTCAGTTCCAAATAGCAGGCAATTGTGCTTCCGGCAGTAATGGTATCCATACCATAATCATTGCAGAGTCTATTTGCTTTCATTATTGTCTGAATGTTGGAAATCCTACAGGAGGAACCGAACATACTTATGGTCTCATATTCAGGTATTTCCATTTCCGTGTCCCTGACTTCACGCTTGCAGGCTATGGGACAAGCATAGCAGGGTGTCTTTTTTATGGAAAAAGTCGAGTTTATCTTCTCTCCAGAAATTTCCTCTGCAAAATCGAACCGGGAAAACCTGAAATTCCCCGTGGGAAGAATCCTCATATAGTTTATCAAATTGACCAGAACTGCTGTTCCATACTGGCTAAGACCTTTGGAAGATACGGGGCTGGCTACAAGGAGCCTGGTTATGTCCTGAAAATACTTTTTGTATCTATCCCTGTCAAAGATGGGTATTTTCTTATTTCCTTTCACTACAATTGCTTTTAAATTCTTGCTACCCATCACAGCTCCCAATCCGCCACGACCACAGGCATGGCTATAGTCGTTCATTATGTTGGCAAACCTTACTCCTTTTTCTCCCGCCTTGCCTATACAGGAAACTCTCCCGAATTTCGATAATTCCCGGGTGACTTCCCGGGTATTTTTGCCCCAGAGATGCTTTGCGTCTTTTATGGAGATTTTGCCATTATGAATCTCTATGTATACTGGTTCCTCTGCTTTCCCGAATACTACTAATCCGTCAAACCCGGCAAACTTTAATTCGGGGCCAAAGCTCCCGCCACTGTTAGAATCGAATATGGTGCCGGTTAGTGGAGATTTAGAAACAGTGGCATATCGTCCGGAAGTGGGGCAAGTAGTACCAGTGAGGGGTCCGGCAGCAAACACGAGGATATTTTCCGAAGAGAGTGGGTCGACACCAGGCTTCACTAAATCATAGACGAGTTTCACCCCTAGACCACGGCCTCCCAGGTAGTCGGCGAGGAATTCTTCGCCTAATGGAATGGGCTCTATTTTCTTTTCAGTTAAGTAAACTTTTGCTATTTTCCCGTTCCAACCAAACATCTTATCCTCCAGCAATTATCGGGAAGAGACAAAGGGTGTCCCCTTCTTGAAGGGGAGTCTCTTTTCCTTGGGTAGACTCATTGACGATAACAAGAAGAGGTTCATTCTGGGGGATCCCTATTTTGGAAAGTAGATCTTTTACGATAGAACCTTCTTCGATATCTATCTCCAGATTGTCTCTCCGGGAAAACTTACGAACACTGGCAAATAATTTTACATTTACTTTCAACAGGAATTCCAAGTTATGAGTCAAACTTTCGTTTTACACGAGATCATTAAAAATAGACCTGACCCCTTTTTCTGAAAAATAGAGTTGACCCCATTTTTTAGAAGAGGCAGTAGGGGACTGGGCAACCTCCAGCATACTCTGAATCTACACTTACGTATCCAGGTGCCTCTTCCCCTGCTTCTTTAGGGATAGGACCGAGATAGAGTACTTGTTGGGACTTGCTTCCGTACCGATATATGGTAACTCCTTTGCATCCAAGTTGATAGGCGAGTTTGTAAACTTTTCCCACTTCTTCCACTGTGGCTTCATACGGAAGATTGACTGTTTTTGATACAGCGTTGTCTGTATACTTCTGGAAAGCCGCCTGCATTCTCACATGCCATTCAGGTGAGATATCAAAAGCTGTCACGAATATCTTCCTTATCGATTGGGGAATCTTCTTCATATGTTGTATTGAACCCTTCTTTGCTATCTCCATTAGCAATTTTTTATTGTGAAATCCTTTATCCATGGCTGCTTCTTCAAACAGACTATTGGTCTCCAGAAACTGTGTGCCTTCCAAAATCCTCCTAACATAAGATATAGCAAATAGAGGTTCTATGCCACTGGAACAACCTGCAATTGTGCTTATTGTCCCTGTGGGTGCAATTGTGATTAAAGCGGAATTTCGCACCCTGACTTTTCTCTTAGCCCAGATACTTCCTTTGAAGTTTGGAAAGACTCCTCTCAGCTTTGCTAGTCTTTTCGATTTTTCTCTCGCTTCTCTGGCGATAAATTTCATAGTCTTTTCAGCAATACGGATTCCTTCTTGGGAATTATAGGGAATGCCCAGTTTAATTAGCATTTCAGCAAATCCCATAACACCCAGGCCAATTTTTCTGTTACCCTTTGTCATTTTCTCTATCTGGGGAAGTGGATATTTATTAACATCAATAACGTTATCTAGAAAATGGATGGCTGTTCTTATTATGTCCCTCAATTTTTGCCAGTTTATCTTCTTTTTTCCGACCATCTTTGATAAATTTATTGAACCTAAAACGCAGGATTCGTACGGCAACAAAGGTTCTTCACCACACGGGTTAGTGCTCTCTATTTTTCCAATATGGGGCGTGGGATTGTATTTGTTTATTCGGTCAATGAATACGAGACCTGGATCTCCTGTCTTCCAGGCTGTCGCTATTATCAAGTTAAATATATCTCTGACCCTTAATTTTCTGGTAGGTTTTCCTGTTCTGGGATTTATTAGCTCATACTCCTTGTCTGCCTCAAGCAATCTCGTAAACTTATCTGTAATGGCAACTGAGAGATTGAAATTAGTAAAGGCGCCTTCCCTGATTTTGGCTGTGATGAACTCCAGGATATCGGGGTGGTCTACTCTCAAGATTCCCATATTTGCTCCTCTTCTCCTGCCTCCCTGTTTGATTATATCTGTTGCCATATTGAATACGCTCATAAACGAAACAGGACCAGAAGCAATTCCTTTAGTTGACTTGACTAAATCTCCTTTTGGTCTCAGTTTGGAAAATGAGAATCCCGTTCCTCCACCCGACTGATGAATTAAAGCCATATTTTTTACTGCTTCAAAGATTGATTTCATAGAATCTTCAACAGGCAGGACAAAGCAAGCAGATAATTGACCCATCCTGGTCCCCGCATTGATCAAAGCAGGGCTATTGGGGATGAATTCCAGACTCGACATTACCCTGTAGAATTCTCTTTCTGTCTTTTCTGCATTAAATTTTTTCCCATAGAGATAGTCGGCACTGGCTACCTTTCTGGCTACTCTCTGGAACATTTTCTTCGGAGTTTCGATTAGATTACCCGATTCGTCTTTTAATAAGTACCTCTTCTCCAGAATTCTTATGGCATTCACCGGCAATTTCAAATCATCTTCTATACCAAAGATTCCTTTGGCTTCACGAACCTCTTTTCGCTTCTGGCGATAGAGGATGTATGCCTTTGCCACTCTGGTAAGTCCCTTTTTAATCAAAACATTCTCTACGATATCCTGTATATCCTCAACACCTGGAATCTTTCCCACAAATTTCTGCTTGACTACCTTTATGACCTGGCGGGATAGTCGTTCTGCCAGGGCCCTGTTCTTTGCCTTTACTGCAAGAATAGATTTTTCAATAGCCCTGGTAATTTTATTCTGGTCAAAATTTACTACCCTGCCATCCCTCTTGCGAATTTTCGTTACCATTATGCTCCTCTAACGGTGAAGCGGAGCTTTCGAGACTGTGTGGCAATCCTGATTTGGGTAGCCGCAGGCTTTAGCCTGCGCAATTTCCCCGTCGAGAACGCAACCTGAAGGTTGCGGCTACCAAACAAAAAATCTAATTACGACACAGCCTCTATCGCTCTGCAGCTACAACTTTTTTCCCTCCCTTTCGGGAGGACTCCAAAGTCGATTGTTGGGCAAAAAAGTACCTGTCACTTTTTCTAATTTAACTTTTTTTCAAAAAATAATCAACAAAAAAATCCCCGAGTTTAGAGAAAAATGGTTTTCCTAAAACTCAGGGATTCTATTAACCCTCCCTTTCGGGAGGACTCCAAAGTCGATTGCTGGGCAAAAAAGTAGCCTGTCCCCTTTTTTGTCACCTTTTTCCTATGGAATTATTCAACGTATTCTCTTAAATACTTACTTCTTGAGGGATGTCGCAGTTTTCTTATCGCTTTTGCCTCGATTTGTCTTACTCTTTCCCTGGTTACATTAAATATATGACCTACCTCTTCTAAAGTGCGGGGATATCCCACTCCAATTCCAAATCTCAATTTGATAATCTTTGCCTCCCGTTCAGTCAAAGTTGATAACACTTTCTCTATTTCCTTTTGGCGCAAAATATCTAAGGCGACATTGACCGGAGAAAGGGTATCGCGGTCTTCGATGAAATCTTCCAGATGGCTTTCTTCTTCTTCACCAATAGGAGTAGCTAAGGATATCGGCTCTTGCATTATCTTTAATACGGCGCGTATTCTTTCTGGTGCCATCTTCATTTCTTTAGCATATTCTTCAATGAGAGGGTCCCGTCCATATTTCTGGCGATAGCGACGAGCAATTTTGGTCAATTTACTAATAATCTCTTTCATATGTACGGGAATTCTGATGGTGCGAGCCTGGTCGGCTATTGCCCGATTTATAGATTGCCTAATCCACCAGGTTGCATAGGTGGAAAACTTAAACCCTCTCTTATATTCAAATTTGTCAACTGCTTTCATCAGGCCGATACTGCCTTCCTGAATTAAATCTAACAAAGAGAGGTTGGGGTTGATATGTTTTTTGGCAATACTTACCACCAGTCTTAAGTTTGCCTTAACCAGTTTCAGTTTACTGTCGAGAATTTCTGACTCGAGTTGAGTAACCTGATTGTACAGCTTCTTTATGGCTAAGAAGTCCATTCCCATGGTTCGCTGAAGCTGGAGGATGCGCTGAGAAATGTTTTTTAAATTCTTGTGTATTCCTTCAATCTCTTTTAAAGTTACTCCCGTTTTCTTCTTGAATTCTGAGCGGGAGATTTTCTTTGCCTTAGCTTTTCGCCAGAGCTTTTTAGCTTCAGCGAAGGGGAGTTTAAGTTTTCGCTGATAGTAATTGCTTTCCTTTTCCAGTTGTTTTAACTTTAGACCTGTCTGTTTTATTTTTGTAATTATTTTTTTAACTTTCTCTGATTTTAAGTTCAAATCGAGAATTTGTTGTAGAATTTTCTTCTTTTCCTGGCTCAATAATTTCTTGACCTTCTCTTTTGACTTGGGAGTAATTCTCTTTGCCGTTAATTTCTTCTCGTAGGCAAGGACTTTCTTCTCGCTTTTAGTAATTTCCCGAACTACCTTTTTCATCTTCTGTCTCATTCTGGCTAAAGCTGCGTTAGTCTTTCGACCTCGAGGCATTAACTCCTTAGGAGTAATCTCACGTCTCTCTAGCATCTTACCCATCTGCCTTATTTCTCTCAAAGCTATGGGGGACTCTAACGCTATCTGTTTCAGCTTCTTTTCGTTGTCTTTTATGCTCTTGGCTAAATACATCTCCTGAGGCCGACTAAGAAGAGAAACCTTGCCCATTTCGTTCAGGTACATCTTTATGGAATCGCTTGTTTCTATTTCAGTGGCGGGAGTTATGGGGACTAAGCCTCCCTTTTCCTCCTCGGCTTTCTCCGGCCGTTCAATTAGGGCAATTTTATCAACTACGTCGATTCCCAGCTCATCCAGCTTGGTAAGGATATCGTCTATTTCGTCGGAATCGATTATGCTTTCAGGAAGTTGCTCGTTTATCTCTTGATAGGTCAGTTTTCCTGTCTCTTTTCCTTGTTCAATTAACTCAGAAATTTTTTCTTTATACTCTTTCATTTTTACTTCCTTTAAGTTGCTTTCTCAGTTTTTGAAACTTTTCTATCTTCTCAGATTGTACTGGCAAGCCTCTGTCTGCCAGAGAGGCAAGTTCTTCTCTCATTTTTCTTTCTTTCTTTTCTGACTTGTGCGTTTTTACTTCATTAACCAATGCGTTGACTATCCCTGGTGAGAATTCTGCTTTTTTCTCTTCGATAGCCAATGAAGCGATAATTTGATTGATATTGGCTGAAAATTGTAAATCCTCACTGTAAATCCTATCCATAACTATTGCTGGGTCTATAGATTTCTTCTTGTCATATAATTCGTATATAACCTTCACAACCCTGGAAAGGTCGTTTATAAAGAAGTCTTCAGGTGCGACTTCTGCCCTGATTGTTTCAATTTCCTCAGGAAAATTGAGCATTACCTGCACCAGCCCCTTCTCTGCCTTGAGAACACCTTGCTGAGAAGTAGGGTCTCGAAAATCTCTGACGAGTTCCTCTCTGTAAGAGGGCTCTTGCCACTGGTAAGTCTTTCTGTTTATTCTTCCCAGCTCTAAAAGTAATGTCTCTTCATCTACGGAAATTAACCGGGATAACTTTTTAACTTCTTCTTTCTGCTCTATCAGATTCTTTATTCTGGCAATGGTGGGCAAAACCTCTTCCACTACGGCAACTTTTCCTTCAGAAGTATTCAAATCAGTAGTTTGTGAAACTAACTTAATGCGATAATCAACTAAAGAGAGTGATTGGGAAATTTCTCTTTGAAATTTTTCTGCCCCCTGAGAGCGGAGGAAATCATCAGGGTCAGTGCCTTGAGGCAATGCCACTACTTTCACTTTCAGTCCACTCCCTATCAATAGGTCTAATCCCCTTAATGCGGCCTTAACCCCGGCGGTATCAGCATCGTATACTATTACTACCTCTTCAGCATACCGCGATATTATGGAAACATGGTCTCTGGTCAAAGCAGTTCCCAGAGTGGCCACACTGTTCTCTACTCCAAATTGATGACAAGTTAGAACATCTGTATATCCCTCCAAGATTATAATCTGATTCTTTTTCTGAATAGATTCCTTAGCGAGATTGAGTGCGTAAAGAATCTTTCCTTTATAAAAAACCGCTGTCTCGGGAGAATTCAGGTATTTGGGTAATCGTTCTCCTAAAACTCTTCCACCAAATGCAATTATTCTGGACTGAACATCAGAAATCGGGAAAATAATCCGATCGAAAAGCTGGTCGCGATAATCGTTTCTCTTTTCGGAAAAAGTGATCAATCCAGCTTTTTCTAATAGCTCCTTCGAATAACCTTTATTTACAGCAGCCTCTAACAACCCCCTCCCCGAACTAGGGGCATAACCAAGTCCAAATTTGTCAATAATTTCTTCTTTCAATCCTCTCTTGTTGAGATATTCCCGTGCCTTTTGAGCGGATATGGAATTCTTTAAACACCTGTGAAAAAAGTCGGCTGCATGACGATTGATTTCAAAGAGACTCTTTCTCTCTTGAGAGACTCTGGAGGATTCCTCCCGGCTGGCTCTATCTTTGGGAAGAGAAATCCCTGCCCGCTCAGCTAACCTTTCTACAGCCTCTATAAAACTTATCTTCTCATGTTTCATCAGGAAATTGAAGACATTTCCTCCTTCTCCGCAACCGAAGCAATGAAATATCTCTTTTTGCGGTGAAACGATGAAAGAAGGTGTCTTTTCCTGATGGAATGGACAGAGCGCCTTAAAATTACTTCCTATTTTCTTTAGAGGCAAATATCCAGAAATGACCTCTACAATATTATTACTCTGCCGTATTTGGTCTATTAAGTAGCCTGGAATAGCCAAAGTATAACTCCTTCCTCTCATCCCTGGCCGTTAAGGCCCAGAATGGGCAGGCCTAACCCTCTCCTCAAAGAGGAAAGGGAACTTTCATCTTAGAAAGACTATCTCTTAACACGGTAAAAACCCGAACAAGAAATAATATTTAGAGGGCTAAACTTCTTTATAGCTTGATCTAATAGGAGGTTGAGCCCTAAAGTATCGGAGGCCATATGACCGGCAATTACCACATTTATATGGAACTTTTCTGCATTCTGGTAATGTTTATCGCTCATGTGCATTCCCACTATTGTGCCGACTCCTGAATCGCTAAGTTTCTCTAAGGCTTCCTCTGACCCTTCAGTGCCACCAGTCATATCAACGAATATCTTTCCTGCCCGCCTCTTTTCAGAACCAACTATAACCTTCGGTCCGCTGCCTCTCGCGGTAGCTTGTTTATACTCCGGTATTTCCTTTAACAGCTCAAACACCTCTTCCACTCGTTCTGGTCTCTTCTTATCTAACAATTCTTGCAGATATGTAGTTACAAAATTATCTGCTGGAGTATGCACACAAATAAAGGAAATATCGAGCAACTCTGCTGCATCTACTGCCCGGAAGTGGTTTACCGGCATCACCTTGCGGCTAACATCCTTTATCCTCTTTGCCAGAAGGTCTTCTGCTATATTTATGGGAACACCATACTTGTTCAGGATGTCTGCTTGCATACCCATAACTTCATAGAAATTGGCATAAGCACGACCTTGGGGATGGTGGGCAAGGACTAATTCAATCTTTTTCCCCTGCAATTTTAAGCGATCAGCTAAAAGCAGTTCTGGGGTCTCGATGTCAATTCCTACAAGGATGTTTTTTATTTCTTTTTTAGTGTTGTTCAATATCCTGGTATCACTATAAGGGTTACTAAGGGTTTCCTGATCAAACTCTCTTTTTTTTGCTGCTTCCATTTTTTCAAACTCTTCTTTTTTCCTTTTTATCTCCAGTTTAACCCTTTTTACCCCACGAGGGTCGCGAGAAACTCCCTCTTCTATAACGAATTTGTAAAATTCAGTAAGGTTCAATTTATCATTTCCTTTCCTGTCCTCCCCTTTAGAGCATTCATCACTACTCTTGGGGAATGGATTTTGCGCAAAGACAAATTTTTATCCGTAACCCTGTTTTCTAATGGGGGTGGTTCGAGATACGAATTTACTTCCCTCAATATAATAGCGATAAGGAAGGTTCCTACCTTCCTTTATTCCTATACGCCCCGTATTGACGATGCTGAAGTCCTTAGAAGGAATTTCCTTCTTTCTGGAAGCAATCCGGGAGATAATAAATAGTTTGTTTCCCGTTAAGTCAGCCCCGTTCATCGACCCCGTAATACCTAAAGCCTTGGTCAATTTGCCAGGGCCATTGGTAAGACGAGCTAAGGGTCCATCTATTCTTCTGTGTTTTTTCATTAGTTTTATGCCTTCCTGGGGTTCTAAGGCCCTGATCAGAACAGCCCCGCTTACGCCATCCTTTTCTGTAACAACATTAAAGCAGTAATGGTTGCCATATACGAAGTAGATATACGCTTTCCCTGCTGGCCCAAACATTATCCTGTTACGTTGGGTAATTCCCCGATAAGCATGGCTTCCGGGGTCTCTCTGTCCAAGATAGGCTTCTGTTTCTACAATTTTACCCGAAATTATACCCTCATCCATTTTATGAACGAGGGTTTTACCTAACAGTTCTTGAGCAACGATTTCTGTCTTGCGGGAATAGAATTTTTTTGACAGTTTACTTATCAATTATCTTTTTCTGTCGAAACGACTTAAAAGCTTTAGTTGCCTTCTCTTCTGTTTCCTTTTTGACTCGGCGGCCTTTCTCTTTCTGCGAACACTGGGACTTTCATAATATTCCCTTTTCTTTATTTCCGTCATAAGTCCTGCTCTTTCGCATTCGCGTTTAAATCGCCGTAAAGCTGCATCTATAGACTCATTTTCTCTAATCTTTACTTCAGTCACATCTCTTCACCGCCTTACGTGAATCCAGCCCCTACACAGGGGCTGGATGAATCAACCTGTGTTCCCCCAGATTTACATCGGGGGACGTTCTTTGCTTCGCTACCTATCAACCTGGAGGCCAGCCTAATTTTCGACCACCCAACAAGTGAAAATGTATGTGAAACACTGCCTGGCCAGCATCGGCATTGCAATTTGCTACAATACGGAAGCCACATTGGGCAATGCTCTCTTGAGAAGCCAGTTTTTGAGCAACTAAGTAAATCTCTCCTATTAAATCCTTGTCTTCTGAAGTTAAGTCCACAATTGTGGGAATGTGCTTTTTAGGCATGATTAAAAGGTGTACCGGAGCCTGGGGATTGATATCCCTGAAAGCTATAATCTTATCATCCTCATAAACGATATTTGCGGGAACCTTTTTGTTTACGATACCACAAAAGAGACACTCTTCCATTTTCCTTCCAGAGCATACTTTGCCATTGTAATTAATACAAAATATCAACCTTTGATTATACTACAGAAAAGTCAAATTGTCAAGCGAAAAATGCGATAATAACTACTATAGCTGGGAGAGTTTCTTTTTCAATAAGTTAATCATTGGGGTGGGAATGGGGTCTACAGAACTTATCAACGCTAAATAGGTGCTGACCCAATCACTAAGATATACGAGAGAATGAAGGCGAGACAGGAGAGATTTCCCGCTGGAAGTTACATGCTGGACTCCTGCTACCTTGTCTTTTAGAATACTTTCTGTTATTATGATTCTCTGTTTAATTCTTTCGTTTTCAGCACTGTCCCTCAGGAAAATTAGGTAGAATTTCTTCGTAAATTCGCTACCACTGGCCCAAACTTCAATTTCATTATGGTTCATTTCTGGCAATAGACTGAAGAAAGCCATGCTCTTGCTATTTTCATTGAATTGGTTCTTCCAGCGGACAGCACAGGCAGCCAGATGCTCAGGAGCATATATGAGTAGAAAATGCCCTTTTATTCTTTCCGACAGCTCCTTTGCTAAATTGGCCTTACTCCGGGGGTTATACTGTTTACACAAGAGTTGCAAATTCTGAATTGTCTCTCGAATCTCCTCTTCTTTAGAGCCAATTAATCCCAACCTTTCCAGAAGAGTAACCATGGGAAAAAATAAATACCCAAAAGTTGCCCGTGGTGGCATGCCTCCTATAATTTCAATTATATCGATGCCATCTTTCTGACATAGTTCTTTTAACTTTCCCCCGCTGGTAATAGCTATGATCTTTGCGGAACGAGAGAGAGCATCCTGATAGGCAGATAGAGTCTCCTCGGTATTGCCCGAATAGCTGATGGCGAAGACTAAGGTATTCTCTCCTACATACTGTGGAAGGAGATAACCCCTGTTGACTTCAATGGGAATATTTGCCTCTCTCTGGAGATAGGACTTTAACAGGTCACCACCTGCTGCTGAGCCTCCCATTCCACAGACCACCACCTGGTGGATGGAGTCGTATCTTTTCACATCAATGGGATATTTCTTGGTAATTTGCACTGCCTGTTCACATTGAACGGGAAAATCTTCCAGATATTTAAGCATTTCATTCATTTTGGGATTAACTCTCTAACGTTGAAATAAAATTATGGTAAGGCTTCGAATTTCTCTATAATTTTGTTTACTTCTTCTTCTTTTGAAGTAGCCAAAACCTGGTTGGCCAGTTCCCGAGCTGTAGTTAAGCTCGTCGAACGAACAATTTTCTTAATCTTAGGTATGGATAATGGGGACATACTGAACTCATTGAGACCCATACCAAGGAGAAGCTTTGTAAAAGAAGGGTCTGCAGCCATTTCCCCACACATTCCCACGTGCTTGCCCACTTGATGTCCAGCATCTATTATCCTTTTGATCAGTCGCAAAATGGATAGATGCAATGGTTTGTAAAGGTGCGCGACATTTTCGTTAACGCGGTCTACTGCTAAGGTATATTGGATTAAATCGTTTGTTCCAATGCTTAAGAAATCGGCTTCTCGGGCTAGAATATCTGCAATTAAAGCAGCGGAAGGAGTTTCAATCATTACTCCTACTTCTATATTTTCATCAAAAGAGATTTCCTCTTTTCTTAATTCATTCTTTACTTCTTCGAGCAACTCATTGGCATGTCTCAGTTCCTTTGCACAAGATATCATGGGATACATTATCTTCAAATTCCCTTCTACTGAGGCGCGAAGAATAGCCCTTAATTGGGTTTTAAAAACATAAGGATATCTAAAGCAGAGCCGAATTGCCCTCAAGCCCATAAAAGGATTACGCTCCGGAGAAATGCCAAATTCGCCCACAAACTTATCTGCTCCCAGGTCCATTGTCCTGATTATCACCGGATAAGGCATCATTTTTCGAGCTACAGAGGCATACTGTTGATATTGTTCTTCTTCCGATGGTAGATCGGCTCGATTTAAATAGATATACTCGGTACGGAATAATCCAATTCCTGTTGCACCGTGAGCATGAACCGAGGGAATTTCTTCCGGGACTTCAATATTTGCATGTAATTCAACGTTATGCTCATCAGCTGTGACTGCTGGAAGGTCTGTCAGTTTCTTCAATGCTTCTTCAACGTTGGAATATTTTAGCTTCTGGCGTTCATAATTCTCCACTGTCACTGAATCGGGGTCGATAATAACAATTCCTTCTATTCCGTCTATGATTATTGTGTCACCTAGCTTGACTTTTTTAGTTACATTTTTCAAACCTACTACAGCAGGAATCTCTAAAGATTGTGCCATAATCGCGGTATGCGAAGTCCTTCCTCCAATATCTGTAGCAAATCCTATCACATTCTCTTTGCGCATAGCAATCGTGTCGGCAGGAGTAAGATTATGAGCGATTACAATTACTGGCGATGGGAGAGTAGCCAGTTCTTCCCTTTCCCGGCCAAGTAGGCGCTTCAATACTCTTTTCACCACATCCAGAATGTCACGACCACGGTCCCGTAGGTATCCGTCATCGATTATATTGAAAGTCTTTGTTATTTTATCAAATACCGTCTGGAGAGCGTATTCGGCATTTACCCTTTGCTCTGTAACCATTTTTGTGACGTCATTTCGAATAATAGGGTCCTGCAAAACTAGGAGATAAGCATCAAAAAGACGTACGTGTCTCTTACCAAGTTGCTTCAAAGCTTTCTGCCTTATTCCGTCCATCTCCTCCCTTGTCTCAGCAACTGCTTTGCGAAAGCGAATAATTTCCTGTTTTATATCAGCAGGGTCAATTGTTCTCTTGGAAATATAGAATTCTTCTTCTTCGAGGAGGAAAGCTCGTCCAATCACAATACCAGGTGAAGCAGCAATTCCTTTTAACATAACCTCTACTCCTCATCAAATTTTTTTGCAAATAACTCTTCTATTTTTTTTATGGCTTCTTTTTCATCTTTTCCATTAACAATTACTGTTATCTCAGAACCGAACTCTGCTGCCAACATCATAATTCCCAAAATGCTATCTCCGTCAACTTCCTGGCCATTTTTAATTATGGCTACTTTTGATTGGAGCTTAGCGACAGTCTGGGCAAGAAGTGCCGCAGGTCTTGCATGTAGACCTAATTTATTCTTTATTTTAAAATTTTTTTCTATCATTAAACATTCCCAATATCAGAATATATAGGCTCCTACGCAGGAAATTCCAATAAGCAAATACAAAAGCTTTGCGGAAGAAATTCGCCAGCGATTAAGTAAGACAACCGAAAAGAAGAACGCTAAAAAGTATAGTCTTTCTATCGCTCTCCAGTCCCGAAACAGTACTACTACAACAGTGAGTAAAACAAGAGCTAAACCAATAAGATGGCTACTCCATATTGTACGAAGATAATGCATTTTCTCAAGAAGTCTTACCACTTTAGTCTTCTTTTCATAACCTTTCATCACTCCTTTAATGCGAGTATGAAAGTGCAGAAAATTATAGAGAAATAGAAAAATTAGTGGCGCCAGCCAGGCGCCTTCCCACTTCTTTAAATATATAATCACCAGAACGCAAGCTACCAATGCAGTAAAGGGTCGCCACGCTCCCCAAAATAGTGAATCGCCAATACCTCCGAATGCTCCGCCCATACTCATCTTTACTGTGCTAATTTCTTCCGGTTTGACCTCTCCTCCCTTTGCCATTTCTTCTTCCAGACGCGCGACTATCCCTACTAACACATTTGCAAAGTATGGATGGGTATTGAAAAATTCTAAATGTCGCTTATAAGACTGGATCCTTTTCTCTTTTTCAGGATAGAGCTTATTCAGAACCGGTGCCAATATGTAAAGAAATCCCAAGTTTTGCATCCGCTCGAAATTCCATACAGATTGCACACAAAAGGACCTCCAGCAAAGACGATATAAATCGAGTTTCTTGATTATTCTATTGTCCATTGGATTATACATCCCGATTTTCAATCGGGAAATCTGTACCTAAAACCTCTGAAGGTGTTAAAAGCTATTGCTAAACCCAGAGCGGGTATGAGCCTATATGCAAAATTCAGACCTGTCAATACGCCATACGGTAAACAGGAAAATAATTTGGGCAGAAAATATACCCCGGCACTAATTGCAATCAGAGAGAAAAGGAATCCTTTAAGAAAAAACAGAAATAAGCTAAAATAATTAACTTTTCCCAAGGCTTTTAAATTACCTTTGGGGATTTCTCGATCTAAGTAGTGCACGAAATGTGCATTTAGTTTTCTTTGCTTAATATCTATGCGCGTAAAAATTTCTCCCAGAGGCATCGTAAGTGCCAGGACAACCATTCTGTAAGAACCCTGAAAATTATTACCCAGGGGAAGCATTCTCTCGGTCAACATTATCAGAGTTGTGCAAGTTACTGCTACTATTGTTGCATCAGGAGGAATAGCTGCGCCCACAGATATCACATTTATCCAAATGAGTTCTAAAAGAACACCAATAATGAGTCCTGTCTTGAGGTCTCCTAATAATAAACCTATGAGGGGTCCACAGACAATAGGCCGGCAGACCATTATTTGTCCCCAAGCACTTACATCTAAACTTAACAATCCTCCAATAAAACTAGCTACAAAGATTTCAACAATCATTAGAACGGTCCAACGTAGATATATTGACAGGTTCAAACACCTGGGCTAAATCATATATCTGTGATTTTTAATTTCAAAGTGATAGTCTGTTTCTCTTTGGGTTTTAGATTTAATTTCCAGTGAGGAAATACAACTGATTGTTGATACATACGCTCGTAAGCTGCATCTCCTTCTGAGATTGTTTCTATGGGAAAATGCCACAAACAACAATGTGGGTTGAATTCCAAAGTTATATTTATTCCATAATGCTCGTCGTGCATACCAATTTCCTTCAAATCAGAAATTTCTCCAAATGAAGAGAAATCTTTTTTCTCCTTTCTATCGGGGACATAATAATAACATTTTTTATCTTCTGCTGAGGAAAAAGAGAAGTTAAATTCAGAACCGAACCATAATTCTGCGCGGTTCTCTCCTTTGTTGACAATTTGATAAATAATGATAATTTTCGCCGAGTTCGCTGATACTGTTATTTTCTTTTCCACTTTTATGGGTTGCTGAAAATCTCCTACCCAGACAAATCCTTCTCTAACAAAGTTTATTCCAGTCGGTTCAGTTCTATACATGTAAGATTGGTCGACGAAATCTCCCTGTTCTCCATACTGGCAAGTTGAGAAATCAAAGATCTCTGTATCAGGATGTAAGAAATGGTCTACCAAGGAGGCCCTTTCATACCAATCATAGTGAAGATATTTCACCAAGTTCTTGTCTTTTACTTTTTCCATATTATGAATTGATTTTACACTTTTATTTTCCATATCGGATTTAGAATCAAAGAGACTGGCTCGAACAATCTCTTCGTGGTAAGCTTCTTTCCTTCGAGTCAGAGTAGTTAGCAGATTTAAGTTTTGTGGCTTATAATCTAATTCGAATAGAGATGCTCCCATAGATGGTTTAAAGTAGGCATTGAGTAAGGGGGTACTGACCAAAACCTCTGGATTTCCATCCAGGTCGAAATCGAATTCCTCTGTTTCTATACATTTAGAACCTGTTTGGTTCTTACCATCAACAGTTTTTTCTGCATTAATCAGATGTTTATAAATCGCTTTTCTAAGATGGGGAAAGTAGAGTCCTCCGAAAACGCCATGCCAGTAAGCGCAATTGCACTGGCCTTTCCAGAGTTCATCCCTCGCTTTTTCCAACCAATCTGGAAGTTCTACATTTCCTCCCCTAAATTCCACTGAAAACTCACTTCCTTTTTTATTACTCCCTCTTTCCGAGGCGTGTATGTTCTTAGCTGCTTTGAAAATCTTGTTGCTAACTAACAGCATCTTCTTCTGCATCCAGTTACTCTCGGTGTATTTCACAAAGAAGTTTCGCCAGAAGCCTCCTTTCAGAAACCTTGCATATCGTTCGGACTGAGGCAATTTTTCAACTTTCCTCTGGATATCAGTAAATTCCTTTCTCGCCTTAGTGGGTAAAACCCATTCCATCATTTGGGAATAGGAACCTGTGGGAAGATATATTCTTCCTTTAGGTTCAAACTGGGCAATGCATTCAGAAAAAGTAACTGTTCTAATCCATTTTTTATTTCTTTCTAATTCGGTAAAGAACTGCTCAAGCCAATTCTGTTTATAGGCTAGCTCATAGGTGCCTGGCCAGAAGCCAAACTTCTCTCCGTCATCAGCCATTACTACCAGTCTCTCTTCTTTCTCCGCTGCCTGGGATTTAAAATACTTAATGACTTCTTCTACGGGATGGAAAGGCATGAGAAATCGCAGCTTTTCACTAATTGGAAAAACTTTGAGAGGATAGCCCTGTTCCTCGGTAAGATAATACCCAAAAAGTTGTTCCTCAAAAAGCCCGGCAGATTTGAAAGGCAAATCGTCAATGACAGTATATTCTACACCTGCCTGAGAAATTGACTTTGCTAAATGTGGCTCCCAGACACGTTCTGCCAGCCACATACCTTTTGGTTCGTAATCAAACAAGTCCCTGATATATTTGTTCAATTTCATTATTTGACCAATTCTATCACGGTCGTATAACATAGCTAAAATTGGTTCATAGTAACCACCGGTCATAAGTTCAATTTGCTCGGTTTGTAAAAGATTCTTTATCATTGAAATAAATTCTGGGTGATGTTTAACAATCCACTCCAGAAGGACTCCGCTAAAATGGAAAGTCGCTTTTATGCCAGAATGTTTTATCAGAACTTCCAGAAAGGGAAGGTACGCCTTCTGGTAAGCCTCCTCAAAAATGGCTTCAAAATTACCAACTGGCTGATGGTTATGAATACCGAATGCGAAGTTTATTTTTTTCATATTCTCAAAATTCCCGAGAGGGACTTGAAATTTGTGTACGCAGACTAAAGTCTGCTACTCCTACGTTGCCTCTCTCTTGATAATTTCCATTATATCAATCTTTTCATCATCAGGAACCATTCTCGCTTCCAAGTGGACTCCAAGTTTATCCAGTTCCTGAAAAGCTTGAATGTCTTCTTTACTAACTGAAATAGCTTTGAGAATCTGTTTTTTATCAGGAGAATAATGCATTCCCCCCACATTTACTTCTTTTATTCTTACTCCTTTATTGATTAAATTCAGGACATCCTGGGGTGAAACGAGAAGGAGCATCGCCTTATCCCCTTCAAATTGGCCATTCAGTATCGCCTCCTTCGCTTGAGTTATAGTCAAAATGGATATCTTGGCGTGGGCTGGAACTGCCATTGAGAACAGGGTTTTTTGCGTTCGGTCACTGGCAACAAAGTCGTTGACTACAATCACATGATTAATTTTCAGGAATTTCATCCAGTTTTCAACTACTTGACCGTGAATTAACCGGTCATCAATTCGCACTAGAACCATGCCCATTATTTATTTTTCGCCTTTGAGACTTTATCAAGAAACTTTTGCTTGACATCAAGAATGCTCTGTTCACCCTTTTGGCGGATGAGACGAGCCAATTCTTTCAGAGGGAGAGACTGGCGATAGTTCATGCCAGCAATTAGCATCGGCAAATTAACTCCACTAATAATTTCAACTTTCTCATCATTAACAAACTTGAGGCTGGCATTTGCCGGTGTACCTCCAAACATATCCACGAAAATGATTTTCCCTTCCGATTGCTCGTTCTCTTCCTTTAGTATCTTTTCTATCCTTTTACTTAATGTTTCTAACCCATCATTTTCATGTAAGGATAATGCCCATACTTCCTTCTGCTCTCCTAAAATAACCTGCGCTGCTTTAACTAACTGCCGACCAAAATCGCCGTGAGTTATAATAATGAATCCAATCATTTGATACGCAGACTGAAGTCTGCTACTCCTATAATGCTTTCTTTATGCCGATTTTTCAATGTCACGGTACTGAGTTTTAACAGGGTACTTCTTTCCCAGAAACTTATTCAATTCATTCACAACAATTACTGAACGATGGCGCCCTCCCGTGCACCCCACAGCTATGGTCAAATAAGATTTTCCTTCTTTAATATAGTAAGGAATTAGAAATTTCAATAACCCAGAATATTTCCTCAAAAACTTCTGGGTAACAGAGGATTTCAAAACAAATCGGGAAACTTCCGGATTGTTTCCGGTTAATGGTCTCAGTTTTTCTATATAATGGGGATTAGGTAGAAAACGAGTGTCGATTACCAGATCGGCGTCAACCGGGATACCATATTTATAGCCAAAAGCAACTAGGCTGACATTCATCGTATCCAGTTCCGGTACCTCTCTGAAACTAGAAAAGACCGCTTGCTTAAACTCCTGAGGCATGAGAGTTGTAGTATCAATGATTTTATCAGCTTGTTCTTTTATTCCCATAAGTCTCTTTCTCTCTTTGATGATAACCTCAAGTATACTTCTTCCTTCCTTATCCAGGGGATGTTTCCTGCGCGTTTCACTATATCTTCTCACCAGGACAGAATTACTGGCTTCTAAAAAGAGAATCTGGTGGCTGAATCCCATTTTACCGAGTTCTTCTAATGAACTAAAAAGGTCATCTAAAAAGTCTCCTTCTCGAATGTCAATGCCTAAAGCGACTTTCTTTATTTTATACTTCAACTGTAAACAAATTTCAGCAAATTTAGGTATCAGGGTAGTAGGTAAATTATCTACGCAGAAATATCCCAAGTCCTCAAAATTCTTTAAGGCTGTACTTTTCCCTGCTCCTGAAAGCCCTGTTATTATGACAAAGTTACCCTTGGCCATATATTTCTATTTTCCTTCCTTTCCCTAATGCGAAGGGATTTGGTGTGCAGCGAGCATTATAATTTTTAGCCAAAAATCGAAGATTAGAGTTTAGCCGAAACTGACCGTAGGGAATTTCGGTAAACTCCTGAGATTTTTGGCGGTGCTCAAAGAAGATATTCCCTTCGGGAATACTTCCATAGGGGTTTCACCCCTCTGGCGTTCACCAAATGTCCACCGGACATTTGCTTCTCTGTCACCCCTTAGGGGAAATCAGATTATTTCCCCCAAACCCCCTAATCCGCATCCCGATTGTTATCGGGATGCTTACAAAAAATTGTCAGCGAGCGAACCAAATCCCGAGCTACTTCTTTTCTTTCTTTCGCTGGGTGATTTTTATTATTTCCTTATCCAACTCACTAATTGCGGAATATCCCTCTCTTCTTAGTCGCTGATTCATAGCTGCTACCTCAATAATCCTCGCTATGTTCCTTCCAGGACGAATCGGGATTACTAATTCCGGAACATTAACTTCCAGAATCGTTGTATATTTCTGGTCGAAACCAAGTAGTTCGTACTCTTTGATTTTGTCCCACTCTTCAAGTCTAATTACCAGATCGATTTTTGCCGAATTTCTTACCGTACTTGCTCCAAACAATTTTTCAACATCTATTATTCCCAGTCCTTGGACTTCTAAATAGTAGCGGATCGGTTCCTTGGCAAAGCCAATAAGAATGTTGCCCCTACGCTGTTTAATTCCTACTACTTCTCCAGCAATTAAACGATGTCCTCTATCGATAAGTTCCAGGGCACACTCGCTTTTGCCAATGCCAGTCACTCCTAATATCAAAATCCCAAGACCGTAAACTTCAACCATCACTCCTTGAACAGATTTAGTGAGTGTAAGTCTATCCT
Source organism: bacterium (assembly GCA_035530055.1). Classification (NCBI taxonomy): domain Bacteria; species bacterium. Next base: position 23,925 of record DATKVN010000093.1, read on the forward strand.
CTAAAAAAGGCGAAAGGCGATTTACGAATGTAGAAATAGAAATGGAGGTTCTAAAGACCGGAATTTTCGCTTTCTGCGCCATTTTTATAAATTCTTGAGGAGGAGCAAAATTGCTGGTAACAATAAAACATGGGATTCCCTTGGAGAAGATCCCGCTTAACACAGTGGCTTTTCCCTTGATGTCTAACTTCTTTAAATAATCTAGTTCTTCCCGGTCTAAAATCTGGAGTTGACCAGGAGGTAAAATATCTGCCTCGCCAGATAACGCAAGGCCAAGACGATGAACTTCCCAGCTGGTTATTTTCCGATTTAAACCTTCCTTTCCAGCCACAAGCTGCAAATTTAACTCTGCCTTTTTCTGTTTAAGTAATTCTTCAACCAGAAGCTTTACCATTGTGAACTGACCTCTTATTTGTTCACCATTGCACTAACTAATATGCATCTTCTTCCTTGATAATTTTAACTACTTCACTTGGGACTTTTGCTTCTCGTAGTGCCTGGCGAAAGAACTTATCCTTAAGAAGCCGGGATATTTTTGCCAATACTTTCAGATGCATCCCTGCCGAGTCTTGGGGAGCGATCAGGAGAAAAATTATATATACCTTTTCTCCATCTAAAGCATCAAATTCTATTCCCTTTCTGGATGTAGCAAATGCACAGACGATTTCTGTTACTTTATCTGTTTTAGCATGGGGAATTGCTACCCCCTGTCCAATCCCGGTGGAACCTAATTTTTCTCTATCCAATAGAGCCTGAAGTATTTTTTCTTTTGCATTTTCTTTTATCCTCTTGGCAACCACCAACTTATCAATTAACTCTTTCAGCGTCTCTTTCTTTTTGATTGCTTGTAAATCTACTTCAATGGCCTCTTTGCAAAGAAACCCCATAATCTTCATCTTTTTCTCCTCCTATGCAGAATGGTCTTTTTTTTCATTATTTTTGCTTTATAATTAAACTACATTTTAATAATTTTGTCAATTACCAGAATTTTCTGGAGTAGCGAAACTTGTTTCGCATTAACGCACCGCAAGCGGTGCTACTCCAATTTTCTACTCCTAAGACGCAGGCTGAAGCCTGCGACTACGTTTTTACATCTTGAATTTTTCGCCTAAGTAAACTTTGCGCGCTTCTTCTGATTCCAACAACTCTTTAGCAGTTCCCGAGAGCAAAATTCTTCCCTCATACATAATATAGGCTCTATCGATGATTTCCAGTGTCTCTCTAACATTATGGTCTGTAATCAGCACTCCCAATCCATTATTTTTGAGCCGGGCAACAATCTGTTGAATTTCCACGGTGGTTATGGGATCAATGCCTACAAATGGTTCATCCAAAAGAATGTATTGAGGAGTGGTTACCAGGGCTCGGGAAATCTCTACCCTTCTCTTTTCTCCTCCGGATAGTAAGCAGGCCTTATTTTCTGCTAAATGTTCCACTCCCAACTCTCGAAGTAGACTTTTCAATTTTTCTTTCTTTTCGGACTGAGTTAGTTTGGTTGTCTCCAAAATAGCCTCTATGTTTTTCCTGACTGAAAGTCGCCTGAATATGGAAGGTTCCTGGGATAAATAACCAATCCCTTGCCTGGCTCGCTTATACATCGGTAACTCTGTTATGTCCCTTCCCTCCAAGAATATCCTGCCTTTGTCGGGACGAAGGAGGCCCACAATCATATAAAAGGTAGTTGTTTTACCAGCCCCGTTTGGACCAAGCAGACCTACAATTTCACCCGGGTTTATTTCTATTTCTACATCATCAACAATTTTGCGATGTGAATATGTTTTAACCAGACCACTTGCTAATAAGCTCATTTTCCACCATTCAATAGAAATATTTTGTCGCGTAGGGGCGACCTTTATGGTCGCCCAGGGGCTTTATGCCCGCCCCGTAAAAATCCTCATGGGGGAATTTCTAACGGAACGCCCATAAAGGGCTACACTACCGGTTTTTGGGGTAGATAGATGCCTTTACATTTCCTTCCATAATGATTCTTTGTTCATCGATAAACATAGTAATGATTTCTGCCGAGTAGTTAGCCTTTGCTTGTTCGTTATCCTGGTAAATACAGGGAGAACCTCCGGATAGAACAATTTTTTTTATTTCATAATCGTAGTCAAGAATCTCACCTGTAGCCGTTATTTCTCCGTGTTCTACCCTGGCATCACCCTGTACATGAACTTTTTTCCCATTGTCCAATAACTTTATTACTTCTCCTTCCATTTTTATTCTGTCTTCGGGATTCTCCTCATCGATTCGGATGAGCTCTGGATTGCCAGTTAAAGTACTCTTCTTGCTGTCCACATTGTAAGTTAATCGGTCAGAAAAGGCTTCCAGTTTTATAGATTCTTCTGGATAGGCTATAAGATGGACATTCCCTTTTCCTACTATATAGTTCTTTTTCTCATAATGTTCCATTATATCGGAAGTTATTACATCTTTTTTCCTAACCAATTTTACGTTCCCAAGAAAACGGGTGATTTCCCCTCTTCCCAATACTTCCATCCTCTCTCCTGTAATATTCACTGGCTGTTTGGGCTTCTCAGCAAAAACTGCGCTTACAAAAATGAATGGCAAAAAAAGTAGAATACTCTTTTTCATGTTATTCTGATGATTTATGAATTACTCTTACGTTCTTTTTTATAACAATTTTTTCCAACCCTGGATCTGACTCTAATCCCTGCCCGGTGATTATTGTGTCACCCTTTTCCTGGCGAACAAAATCATCAGTAACTATTTTCTTTCGCTGGGTATCCCACTTCAGGCTTTCTGTCTTTAGCGTTATTCCTTCTTCTTCAGAAGTAACTACTACGTCTCCCCTCACTTCCATATCGCCTGATGGAGAACGAAGTTCCCCTTCCCTGGCAGTTAGAATAGAAGTAATTTTCCCCTGGTCATAAAACCTAATTTTGAGTTTTTGTACAATTGTCCTTTCTTCTCTCTTATAAATTTCCGCTCTATCTGCCTCCAACTCCCATTCCTTTTCTCCCTGATTTGTGTGGGTGAGGGTAAAATTTTCTATGGCCTGGTCAGGAAAAGATTTTTTGTCAGAAATTTTTGGTTTTTCTGGTTTCTCTTTTCCACAACTTGATAAACTAATAATAATAAGAAAAGTAAATACCCAGAAAAAATTCTTCTTCGCCATAATGTTGTCGTTCATTTATTACAATACTCTCCAGTAGCCTTTTCCCATTTCCCTTGTAATTTCAGTATCAGCTCAACCACTTCCCGCAAGACACCCCGACCACCTTCAGTCTTGGTTACATAATCTACTGCCTGTTTTACCTCTTCTGGCGCATCTTTCGGACAGAAAGATAATCCTGCCCTCTTCAGAACCGGTATGTCCACAAGGTCGTCTCCAATATAAGCGAAGTTTTCCTTCTTAAGTTTAAATTCCTGCAAAATCTCTTCAAGGGCTTCATCTTTGTCCATTCTTTTAAGACGAACGGCTTCTATCTTTAAATCCCTTGCCGTTTCCTCAACCTGCTTGCACCCTCTTCCTGATATCCAGGCAAACTTCAAATTTCCTGGTCGTCTGGCAAGATTAAATCCCATGCGGTCTTTAACGTTCCAGCTCTTTATCTCCTCTCCAGACTCCATAATCACAATATCGCCCGGGGTGAGCACACCATCAATGTCCATTCCTATCATCTCTATATTTTGGGCTTTTGCTTTGATTTTTTCATCCATTTCGCCATACCTCAAATTATTGCGGGCATAAAGCCCCCCTTATCGGGCGACCACGGTGGGTCGCCCCTACGCGACCTTAAAGAATGCCTTCGGAAAGAAGGTCCCTCTCGTCTACAATTCCTATGGGATAGCCCTTTCCATCTACTACAGGTATATTATCGAACTTCTTCTCCTGCATCATTTTTGCTGCCTCTATAGCCAGTATGTCCTGGGTAATAGTCTTTGGATTTTTAGTCATTACGGTATGAATTTTTTTGTTTAGAATTTTTTCATCTTTCTGCAATCTACGTCGCAAATCCCCATCAGTGAAGAACCCCACCAATTTACCAGAATTATCAACGACGCTCGTTGCACCGAGGCGCGTTTTAGTCATTACTAATAGCGCTTCTCTAACTATCTTTTCCTGATGGATTACAGGATTATCTTTGCCTTTTCTCATTATGTCTTTAACCTTAAGGAGTAACCTTTTGCCGATAGTTCCACCGGGATGAAGACGAGCAAAGTCCTCTTTTTTGAACTTCTTTCTTTTCAACAGGGAAATCGCTAGAGCATCGCCCATGGCTAACATCGCTGTTGTGCTTGCTGTAGGAACGAGATTATAAGGGCAAGCTTCTTCTTTTACTTTTACATTAATGACTAAATCGCTTTTCTTTGCTAATTTCGATTTAGGTTTTCCGGTTATGGTTATTAACTTTAAATTCATTTTCCTTATCAGCGGCAAGAGTTTCTCAATCTCTTCAGTCTCCCCACTATGTGAGAGAGCTAAAACTAAGTCTCCTTCAGTCATCATTCCTACGTCACCAAGAATCCCTTCTGCGGGGTGGAGGAAAAATGCAGGAGTGCCTGTAGAGGCCAGGGTAGCTGCAATCTTTTTCCCGATCAATCCCGACTTTCCCATGCCCATAACTATAATTCTCCCCTTACAGGAAGCTATTATTTCCACAGCCTTTTCAAAATTACGGTCAATAGTGGAGATAAGATTCTTTATAGTTCTGGCTTCAATTTTTAAGACCTTTTTTGCTTCTTCAATACTTCCCACAAGATACCCCTTCTCCCTCTCCCCCAAGGAAAGAGGGGAATTTATCATTAGAGCCCTACAGAATCGGAAATTAATCTTTCAGGAATATCCGCAACAAAATATAAGCGATACCTAAAATAGCATAAATGATTGCTAAAACTTTTAGATGCCATTTCCAGGTTGGTTCTTCTATCAGAACAGGTCTAAGGTCTGCTTTGCATTTTACACAAAATTTGGCATTCTCTTTGTTGTCATGCCCACATTTTGGACAACGCATATGTGCCTCCAGAGTCTTATTCTTTACAGGTTGTCTTGACTACTTTATCTATTTTTATTAGTTTTTCCAATAGCTCTTTTACTCGACTCAATCTAATCATATTTGGGCCATCGCTTAGAGCTTTCTCTGGTTGTGGATGAACCTCTAAAAAAAGTCCATCAATGCCTGTTGCTACTGCTGCCTGAGCAAGGAAAGGAACATATTCTCTCTCCCCGGCAGTGGTGGTTCCCTTTCCCCCTGGTTTTTGAACACTGTGGGTGGCATCGAAAACTACAGGATAACCAAAGGACCTTATTATGGGTAAAGATTTCATGTCTACAACTAAATTATTGTAACCAAAACAACTTCCTCTTTCTGTCAACAGGATATTTTTGTTTCCAGTCGATTCTATTTTTTCTATTACATTCTGCATATCCCAGGGGGCAAGGAATTGCCCTTTCTTTACATTTATTGGTTTCCCTGTCCTGGCTATGGATATGATAAGGTCAGTCTGTCGGCATAAGAATGCCGGAACCTGTAAGATATCGGCTACCTTGCTAACCAATTTAACTTCTTCTATCTGATGAACATCGACTAGTAATGGAATATCGAATTCTCTTTTGACTTTCTCTAAAATCTCCAGTCCCTTGTCCAATCCAGGACCCCGATAGGACTTGATGGAAGTTCGATTGGCTTTATCGTAAGAAGACTTGAAAATAAAGGGGATGTTTATTTCACCTGTAATCTCTTTTAATCCTTCTATTGTCTTTCTGACCTGGTCCTCCGATTCGATAACGCAGGGCCCAGCAATCAGAACCAGAGGTCTGTTTCCTCCGATTTCAATATGGCCGATTTTTACTATTTTTACCATTTAATTTCCTTGAAAGTCATTACGGGCATAAAGCCCTACAAATTACTCTAATGGAATGGCTTCATCGATTAACATTATGGGAATGTCGTCTTTAATAGGATACATCAGTTTACAGCCATCACAGATTATCCCGTTTTCTTTTTCATTTAAATGGACGTTGCCCTTGCATTTGGGGCAGGCTAAAATATCTAATAGCTCTTTGTTAATGGCCATAAAACCTCCTTATTCAGAATTTCTAAATATTTTTCTGACTTTTTCCAGGTCTTCCCGAGTGTCCACGCCAACAGAGTCGCACTCTGTAATTACTACTTTTATTTTGTATCCATTCTCCAAAGCCCTCATTTGTTCTAAGTCCTCAATTTTCTCTAAAGGGGTTTGCTTCATCTGGACAAAATTTAGAAGAAAGTCTCTCCTGTAGGCATAGAGGCCGATGTGTTTGCAACAGACAGAACCAAGACTTTCCAACTCTAACGAATCCCTAACATAGGGGATTTGTGCACGAGAAAAATAGAGAGCAAATCCACCATTGTCTATTACCACTTTAACTACATTGGGATTATTGAGTTCTTCTTGTGCAATTATTTTCCGGGCAACGGTGGCTATATCGATAGTTTTATCTTCAATTAATGCTTGTGCCACTTTTGATATAACTTCTGGAGAAATCAGAGGTTCATCCCCTTGAATGTTTACGAAGATATCTGCATTTAACCCTTTGGCTACTTCAGCTACTCTGTCAGTACCACTTCTACAGTTAGAAGAGGTCATTATTGCTTTACCTCTAAAATTTTCAACTACTTTGAAAATTTCCTCGTTATCTGTGGCTACCAGGATGTCGTTCAGAAGTTCCGCCTTCTTTGCTTGTTCGTAGACTTTCTGAATCAAGGGTTTACCGAGGATGTCGGCTAATACTTTACCTGGAAAACGTTTCGAATCGTAGCGGGCTGGAATGATCCCTATAATTTTCATTCTTCCTTTAAAAGTGCCTCATGCCCCCTCATCCTCTCTCCCAAGGGAGAGGAGATAGCGAAAAGGAACATTCTTCATAAAACTCAATCTTTTATTCTAGCATATAATTGAAATAATTGCTAATACAAATTATGGCTTAAACTTTTGTAATAAAACAATATTATGAGCATGAAAGTATCTCATCACAGGAAACAGCTTTAAGCCTTTAAATCCAATGGAACTTAATTCCTTCTCAAAAGCACCGAGGGGCAACATGCTTATCTTCTTGTTGACATTTTTAATCCGGCATCTCACCCATCTTTCTACACTATGTAAGAGATTATAGCGATAAAATGAGAGTATGACGATTTTTTTTGCCACTCTGTGAAGTTCTTTTAAAATCTGAAATCGGGCTCTGGAATGAAGGATGTGCTGGAATAATCTTATGGTTACGATGCAATCGAAGGAATTATCTTTTAAGGGTAAGTGCTTTATATCTCCTACCAAGAAGTGGTGAGGGGAATTAGTAGGAGGAGAATATTTTCTGGTAGTTAGAACCATGGGAAAAGAGACATCTGCACTGGTTAAATTGAGACTTTTTTTCAGGAACAACTCGGAAAAGCGCCCATAGCCACAGGGAACGTCCAGTATTGAAATGGACTTCTCTTCTATAGACCCAAAAATTTTCTCCAGTATCTTGCGTTCCCTCTTGTTAACTACCTTCTGGTCAATACCTTTATATCTGGTCCTTTTGTATTCTTCTACATCCATTTTTTACTTCCTGCCATTTATAATTTTTTTATTTTATCTTTTACCTGCTTTACAACTTCTTCCACTGTTATAAGCTCCATGCAATCCTGAATCTTGCATTTTCTACAACCCTTTCTGCGGCAGGAGAGTAGACTTAAGTCTTTCTTGATGACAACATTCCCTGAACCGTAAGGGCCATTTCTTTGGGGATCGGTGGGCCCATAAAGTCCAATTGAAGGAATCGAGAAAGATGAAGCAATATGGAGTGGTGCGCTGTCGCTCCCGATGAACAGTGTGCACCTGGAAATAAGAGAAGCTAATTCTTTGAGACCTGTCCTGGGAGCAATTAGGGGTTTTTCTTCCATTGCACTATTTATAGATTCAATTAGATTTTCTTCCCCAGGACCCCAGAGGAGTATCACTTTTGCTTTAAACTTTTTTATGAGAATATCTGCCAGGTGAGCATAGTTCTTGCTTGGCCAAATTTTGCTCTTCCAGCTTGAACCAGGATTTAAAGCAATTAGAAGTTCACCTTTATTTATCCCTTCCCCTTCTAAAAATCGTTCCACGTACTCCTTTTCAGGTTCTCCAATTTGAATTAAAAATTCTTTCGTTTCTATCTCCGCTCCTAAAAGATTGGCTAAGGCGAGGTACCTCTCCACTGCGTGCCAATCTTCAGGAAATGGAGGAGCTTTAAAATTAATAAATAGTGAGTTGAATTCCCTGCCGTTCTTGGGATCGAAGCCGAGCCTCGTCTTTGCGCCTGTTATATAGGCAAATAGTCCACTGCGGAATTGGCCGTGGGAGTCTACTACAAGATCGAATTTCCTGTTCCTTAATTTCTTTATAAGCGGCCACAGTCTACTAATCCACCTATCCCTGTCAAAGATAATGACTTCATCCAGGTAGGGATGTCCGAGGAGGAGCTCTTCTGCCTTTTTCTGGACCAGCCAGGCAATATATGCATAGGGGTACCTTTTTCTCAAAGCTCCCAAAAGGGGAAGGGTGTGTACAACGTCACCTATCCCACTTAACCTTATAATCAAAATCCTCCGGAATTCTTGTAATATCATTTTGATTTCTTGACTTTTCTCTCCAGCAATTCGTCAATTCGGTCAATGAGGTCATTGCGACTTAGATTAGTGATGTCTATTTTTCTCTTAATCCTTCCAATATAGGCGTCATTCACATCAGACCTTCTGGCTTCGTCTTCAAGATGCCAGAGCTGCATATTTTTCTGACACAGACGATCCACTAAGGCTCCCAGCGTTGCCAAAATCTTCTCTTCCACCTTGGGCTGTTTATATAGTTTCACCTTTTCATCTTTTAACTTTACTTTTCTCTTCAATGCCCGAGCTAAAAATTGATTCATTTCCTCAATCAACTCTTTGCGCTGGGACTGAACTATATCTATTTTCTTCTTACTCCCTTTTTTTCTTAAATTGTTGAGTCTAATGTTCTTGATAGTTAATTTATCAACTAAACTTCCCAATGTCTCTGCCAAGTCGACCCTCCTTTGGTAGCCGTTCCGATTCATCGGAGCTACTCCTTTTTTCATGCAGACTGAAGTCTGCTACTCCTCATATTTATTTCATTAAGATGAAATTTTTGTACTCTCCGATCTTCCAGCCTGTCCTCCTGGCAATGAAATCTGAAATCCTATTTCTTATGTCCTTAAATGTCAATCTATGAGTGCTCTTGGAAATATCGAATTCTCCTTGCCACTCATTGATTCTTTTCCTCATTACTTTGGGGTGGTTGCCTTCATGCTTCTTGAGCATGGCGGGATCGATGTGTTTAAGATAGTCGAATTTTTCTTTCTTATATTCCTTCTCCCAACCATCACCGTGGTGGAGAGAGTCATGATAGCGTTTCTTTGCTGCCATTACTTTAGAAGGTCGTACCCAACCGTAGTGATAGACGTGGGCACCAGTATCTTTTACTCTTAATTTCTTTCCATTGAGCCTGAAGCCCTGGGCACTGCTCCAGGAGGCTATGCCCCGAAAATTCCTGATTATTCTCACTTCTCGTTGATACCAGTGGTATGAGTTTATGAAAGTCGAGTAATCTCCGTAAAAATGTAGCCAGTTAAATATAAGCCCTTCCACTCTCTCATCGGAAAGTTCTTCTTCCATGCGTTTTAATATCCTGTCTAGATCTCGCTCATGGACTACTTCATCAGCCTGTAAGTAGAAACACCAATCGCCCGTACATTTCGCCAGGGCAATGTCTGTTTGCTGTGCCAGAATTCGGCCCTTATACTTGAAGTTTGGATCCCATTCCGACTTGATTATCTTGATTTTTTCACTCTTAATTGCACTGATCGCATCCAAAGTGCCATCATCAGACTTCCCTACATTTACTATAAGCTCATCACAGATGGGTAGTATGGATTTGATCGACTCTACTACAGGAAATGAAAATTTTATAGCGTCTTTCACAAAAGTAAATCCGCTTACCTTCAATTTTCTTCTCCTAATCCTTCTAGGCTCCCCGTTTGAATTATTTTCTCATATGCATTTATATACTTCCCGGTCATGATTTCGGCTGTAAAATTTTCCTCTACTCTTTCTCTACATTTTCTGGGACTGATTTCATCGGCTCTGTTTATGGCTTCCTGGAATTCTTCAAAGGTATTACAGCGAAAACCAACATCAGGAGTGACTACTTCTGGCATTGCTCCCATGTTAGTGGTAATCACAGGTGTTCCTGAGGCTAATGCTTCTATGGTCACCAGACCAAATGGTTCCTCCCAGTTTGTGGGAAAAATAAGAGCTTTTGCTCCCGCCAGAAGCTCTGCTTTCTCTTTATCATCTACCTCTCCTACAAATTTGATGTTCCTTCTAAAAGAGAACCTCCACCCTCCAGCAACGATCAGTTTGAATCCCATCATCTTCGCTAATCTTATGGCAAAATCTACATTCTTAACTTTCCAGGAGACTTTTGATAAGAAGAGAAAATAGTTTTCCTTTTTCTCATTGTACATAAAATACTCGAGTTTGATTCCATTGTAAATATAATGTCTACTCCCATGGCGAATAGCATGGTTCCTACTTACAAATACTGTATTGGGTAGAAACTTCTCTCCCGGTTTGCCATTTCCCCCAATCGTGACTAAATAGGGTTTCGGGGGAGTCTCTTGCGGTGTGCCATATAACTGAACAATGTCTATATTGTCAGGAATATAATCTTCAAAATTTCGTATGGGTTTCTTTATTGTGGTGACATTTACAGAAGGTAAATGCGTGCCCGCCAAGCTGAGTAGATATACCTTATGTCCCCTGTTTGCCTGTTCTTTCATTAAATTAACAACTATCCTCTGTGTTCCTCCATACTTTTTCACAGGCAAGACCTTGGGGCAGTAGTGAAAGATGTTCATTGGAATTCTCCTAAAACCATTACGGGGATAAACCCCTGGGCGACCATAAAGGTCGCCCCTACGCGACCAAACCATTATCCGTAGTGTAGCCCTTTATGGGCGTAGTTTTTACGGGGACAAAGCCCTGCAGTACGTTAACCCTCCCTTTCGGGAGGACTCCAAACCCTACGCGACCAAACGGTCGTAAATCTTTCTTGTCTCCTCAACCATCCTCTCTATACTGAACTTCTCTTTTACCAGTCGAAAACCTTCTTTTGCCATTCGACCCGCAAGGTCTCTATTTTTCAGAAGAGAAATAACGGCTCCGGCTAAAGCGTCTGGATTTCCCGGGGGGACTAAAATTCCATTTACTCCGTCTCTCACAACCTCCGGGATTCCTCCTATATTGGTAGCTACTACGGGAACTCGAGAAGCAAAGGCATCCAGGAGAGAAGTGCCTAATCCTTCCCAGCTGGAAGATAACACAAAGAGATGGAGAATGGAAAGAATTTCCGGAATATCCTGGCGAAATCCGAACAATTTTACCTTTTCTTCTAGATTGAATTTTTTAATTAAAATCTCTATCTCTCTACGAAGAGGGCCCTCTCCTGCTATTAAAAAGATTACCTCAGGAAATTCATCTACCACAATTCTTGCTGCCTCAATAAGAGTTCTGTGGTCTTTATCCCAGGTAAGCGCGGCAATATTTCCTATGATTAACTTATCTCTATTGAGTGCCAATTCAGAAATAAGATAGTCTGCCTCTACATTCTGAAATCTCTTTATATCTACTCCGCTGTAAACAACGTCTATCTTCTCTTTTGGTAAACCATCAGCCACTAGAACCTGTCTAACTCTTTCAGAAATTGCTATTATCCTATCGACATTTGCATACTTCGCTCGACTGAGTATATTCTTCTTAATGGGAAAGTTAACTCTCCGGGAGAGAACAACCTTGCAATTTCCACTACTTTTTGCTGCCAATAGACCCAATGCGTGCGCGTGGGAAGAATGGAGATGAACTATATCGATAGAGTTTTTTCTTATTATCTTTTTTAATTTACATACTGCCAGGAGATCCCATTCTCCATGCATCTGGACCGGGAAAACTTTTAACCCTATAGCTTTTGCTCTTTCTGCCAGAGGGCTTTGAGGAGGACAGGCAATTATGTTATCGTAATCTGTTAGCCTCTGGGCAAGATAGAAAACTTGCTGCTGGCCACCCCTCCAGGTTTTTGCTGAATCGATATGTAATATAGTATCCAATCTTTTTACACTAAAGTCTTACTTAAGATTTCTTTTACTTGCTTGCCAATCAATTCTGAAGTAAAGTTTTCCTGAATTAATTTATATCCATTTTCAGCTATTCTTCTCCGTAATTCTTCATTATCCTTTAATAACATAATTGCATTAGCCAAAGAGTCAGCATTTGCTCCTTCGCAGAGGAAAATGTTCTCTCTATCCACAAAATATTCGAGAATAGCGGGAGTTCTTCCAGTAATTACAGGCTTTTTAAAAGATAAGCACTGAAAGACTTTGTTAGGAACTACCCTCAATGCTTTCTCCGTATTCCCGAATATTCCCAGGCAGATGTGGGCACGGGAAACTACCTCTGGTAACTCGTTAAAAGGAACCCAGTCTCGTAAAACTATATTTTTTAATCCCAGTTCTTCGGCCAACTTTTTAATCATAGGAAAGGTCTGCCCCGAGCCTATCAATTCGAAGCGAATGGCCCTATCCTTCGTCTCCACTATCCTGGCTGCTCGCACAATATGCTCTATTCCCTGCAAGGGAAGGAAGGACCCATAAAATTGAACGAGGAAATTACTTTCTTTTCTATTTTTCTCTTCCCCCCTGGCTTTGAATAGAGAAAAAAGTTCGTCAGGCACTCCTACCGGGACCCGGCTAAATTTACTTCTATCTATTCCAAATTCCCTGGCATAATAATCTGCGTGCGCAAAGGTATCTGCCAGAACTATGTCCGCAAGTTTAAAGGACAATTTGTCTATCCTAAAATTGTGTCTTGCCTGCATGGAATATGGTGCCACTTTCTTCTGGTCGACAACTTTAGTTTCATACCTGGAAACTAATGGGTCAAAAACTACAGGCTTATTGGTTAAAAATCCAAGAAGCTTGGCCAGAGGAACATCTTTGTGCCGAAAAGCAGGAACAAAAATAAAGTCATATTTTATAAGAAAAAATTTAAGATGTTGAAAGAATAGTATGGGATATCTGAGCCAGAATTTAAATTTTGACTTTGTATGGCATTCTACTACTTCCACGCCATTTTTTATAAGACCTTTTTTAATGATTACATTACGTATATATCCAGGATTATAACCCCCAAAAAAACAGACTCTCATTGTGCCTTCCTAATGTCGGGCTCGGGGACGAGCCCGACTACCAGTCATAACGCGAAGCTTTGCTTCGCTACTCCTTCCAATCACAGAAGATTCGTAAATTCTTTTTCTAACTTGTCCACGAGATTCGACCATGTATACTGTTGAATTTTCCTATAGCCTTGCTCTGTTATCCGCTCTCTTAGATTTTTATCTTCAATTAGTCTTCTTATCTTTTTTGCAATTAGAAAAGGATATCTAAAACGAAAAACTAGGGCGGTTTCTCCATCGGCAGCGAAATCTCTCGTCCCCGAAGGAGAGCAGACTACGGGAACCTTGCAAGCCATGGCTTCAGCACAAGGATTGCTCCATCCCGCTCTCTTTTCAGCACTAACAAAAATATCTGCTTGAGAATAGAGCTCGGCCATTCTTTCCTGTGGTAGAGCAGTGTAAAATGTAACGGGAACTCTGGTATGGAGCATTTGACGGGCATCGAGTCGGGGATTGCCCACAGGAGTATCGAATAGCAGAAGCCTTAAAGAAGGATATCTTTTATTCAACAGTTCTACTGCTTTGACGACTTTTTGTATTCCTTTCCTCTTCTTGTAGATCCTCCCATAACAGAGAATTTTTATCTGGTGGTTGTCCTTCTTTGTTTCTACAGGATGGAATATTTCGGAATTTATCCCACCAATTCCCTCAATGCATTCTCTCCTATACTTGCGTCTCAGCATATCACATATTCCGGTAGAGTTTCCCATAACGAGCAATTTTCTATTGATACATACTTTTTGATTGTTTTTGTGCTCAAGAAGGCAATAGAAAATTTTCTTATTAGCTTTGGCTCTTTCTAAGTAATTAAGAACCGAGTAGTCACTGGATATTACAATGTCGTTCTCCTCCAAAGTTACCTGTTCTACGGGTCTTGTCTCACCAGAGAACTCCAGCCAGGTGGGACGACTTCCATCTGAGTGATAGATTCTGAAGGAGTGACCTCTTTTTATAAAATTGTTCCCTATCTCGATATACCTTCTAACCCCTCCAAAAACTTCCACATGCGGAAGTATAGCGGCTATTTTCAATGGATTTTTCCCCTCGACAGTTCCCAGAGTTTCAGATATTTCATAAACACGTAGAAGCTACCTATAATTGAAACAATAAGCCCGTAAATCCCATCCAGATAACCTTTTTTTATCAGGTACATTTTGACGAATTTAGCGAGTGGCCGGAACAGTAAATCGAAGACTCTCGCTCTCTTACCATCTGTAAACATCTCTTCGGCAGCCAGTGAAGTGAACTTATCAATTCTACTTAAATGGTCGGATAAATTTTTATATGAATAGTGGTTTAAACAAGATTTAAGGTAGCCTTTCCTGCCTTCTACTACTACAGACTCATGTACCATCCGCTCGTTAAATCTTCCTTTTCCTTTTCGAAAAAGTCGTAACTTATAGTCAGGATACCACCCACAATGTCTGATCCATTTCCCCAGATAATGATTTCTTCTCGGTATATAGTAACCATCGAAGGATTGGAACTGGGAATTGAGAATTACGAGGATTTCTTTCTTCAATTCTGGCGTAACCCTTTCATCAGCATCTATATTTAATACCCACTCACTGCTTGCTTTTCCTAAGGCCAAATTCTTTTGCTGAGAAAAATTGGTCCATTTGTTCTGGAATACTTGGGAAGTGTATTCTCTGGCAATCTCTACAGTCTTGTCATTACTGAAAGAGTCGACGATTACAATCTCATCTGACCACTTTACACTTTCCAAACAGTGCTTAATGTTTTCTTCTTCATTGTAAGTAATGATAATTATTGAAAGTCTATTCATTTATTTTTCTGATCCTATTGGGCGACCACAGAGTGTCGTCCCTACATTGACGCGGAGCTTTGCTCCGCTACTCTATTTTGAAGCAGAGTTTCGCTCTGCTGCTACAATTTACCTTAAAGGGTGTCTCGATTAGAATCAAAAAATTATCCGAAAAGCCTCCAGTAGAGCCTGTGTCCCCAATGGAAATGTGAGCATCTGCGAATATATTTTCTGAGATTCGCCTCTACTAATCTATTTCCCTTAAAATAGGAGAGGAAGAATCTGAGTTTGTCTGTAGTAGTTAGCGGCGCTTTCCATTTTTCACAAGACCTATTAAAACGAGCCAGATTCTTAATCCTCACTCTCAGGGTGAGGTTCTTCTTAATCTTTGAGCAATCGAAATCAACGAGATAAACTCGAGTTCCTTTTCCTGTATTCTGAATCAATACATTCTTAACATTTAAATCTGCATGGTATATTCCTGAGGCGTGCATTTTCTTAATGGTTTGGGCTAAGGAGTTAATTATTTCTCTCTTTAGAGACATTTTTTCCTCCAGCGGTCTCTCATTGAGCCCCTTCAGGTATTCCAATAAATTGGCACTATCAGGAATCTCTTTATAAGCTATCTCTCCTTTATAGAATGGACCAAAAATCCTGTCGACTCTGGCAGCAAGGACTTCGGGAACAGGGATGCCTTTTTGGGACGCTGCTTCCAGGATAGCCAGTTCCCGAAATGGTCTTGAATTTCCCAAGAAGATGTCTCTTGTTACTTTACGAAATAATCCTCCATGTTCATAGCGTTTTACGAGCATCCTTTCATTGGAACCTTTAATTGGAATACAGGGAATTATGTTCCTGCCCTTGAGTAGACTAACCCCTGGGAACAATTCTCCTTCTTCTTTTATCTTTCTGGAAAGAGCCACTTTTTGACTTAATATCTGGTCTCTATATTTATCTTTTACCAATATAGTAGTTCTACCTATCATTACTTTCTCAAATTGTGGCGGAATTTTCTTGTCCAACCTTTTTCTTAACCTCTGTTAATGACGAGTGCTCCCCCTTTAGACTTCTCAGTTCTCTTAAGCTGGCTTTGAACGGCCTGAAGGACATCTTCCACGGTAATCGATTTCATACAGGTCGGTTCTTTGCAAACTACCCTCGAACAGGGACTGCACGGCAGGTCTTTCTTTATTACCACATGGTTCCTGCCCCAGGGGCGGCTGCGTCGGGGGTCTGCAGGACCGAATAGAGCAATTACCGGAGTACCGCTGGCAGCAGCCACATGCATAGGACCTGTATCGTTGCCCACGAATAACTTGCATTTCCGGGAAAGCGCAGACAGTTCTTTGATACCTGTCTTTGCTATTATCGCTTTTTCTTTCATTAAACTTATTACTTTTTCTATAATTTCATTTTCGCCCGGTCCCTGGAAAATGATAACTTTTGTTTTGAATTCTTTAATCAGTATATCGGACAACTCGGCGTATCTTGGCTCTGGCCACCTTTTCGATTGCTTAAATGCTCCGGGATTGATACCTATCAGTAATTCTCCTCTGTTAATTCCCTTCTCTTCTAAAAACCTGTCGGCCCAATCCTCAGCTTTTGGGCTGAAAGGCAAATAGGGTTCCTTCCTCGCCGGTGCTACTCCCAGGGAAAGGACGATGTTTAGGAACATATCTATATCGTGGACAGGAGCCCTGGGAGGCTCTACTCTTCTGGTTAGAAGTAGATTTCTCAGTGAATGACTATAGCCGATTCGCTCTGGAATTCTACTTAAATAGACAAAAAGAGCAGCTTTATAGGAACGTGGCTGCATAATTATACCCATGTCGAAATTTCTATTCCTTAATGAGCGAATAAACCTAATCTTCCCCTTTAAGGTCTTCTCCTTGCCTCTCTCATCATAAATAATGGTTTCATCTACATTCGGATTGCCATCAAATATTTCTCTCACCCAGGGATTGATTAGAAGGCTTATATGGGAATTGGGGAATCCTTTTTTTAAAGCAGCTAAAGCTGGGGTCATAAACAGTGAATCTCCAATCCAATTTACACCCTTAACTAAAATCTTAGTCATTTCCCAATCCCTTTCCTATCTTTAAAGCAGAGCTTCTCTCTGTCATTACTGACATTTAAAAGATAGTTTGTGATATGGAGTCCTTGCGAAAGCAAGGTTGATTACATCCCTCCCTTTTGGGAGGACTCCAGACCTTTTTAAAGGAATGGAGTAGAAGCTTCCGGTTTTTCCACTTCCTCTTCCTTCTTTGGTTTAGTTCTCCACCTGTTGTGAAACCACCACCAATGTGTGGGATACTGCCGGACAAACTCTTCAATAACTTTGGTAATCTTAGCTGTGACAGTGAGAACATCTTTCTCCTGATTACCGGATATTTCAAACTCGACCGGTGGACCGATAATAACTTTATGTTTATTCACTCCCTGACGCACGTTGAATATGGGAACTATGGGTGCACCTGTCTTTAAAGCCATGACTGCAGGTCCAACAACAGTTCCTGCTGGACGGCCAAAAAAATCGACAAATACTCCGCCTTTTGCTTTGTTTTGATCGGCAAATAGAACGAGTATCTTGTTTTGACGCAAAGCGCCGAGAGATCCACGTACGGCTGTCGACCTGGGACGGGCAGGTATGGAATGGAACCCCAACTGGTCTCTCCATTTCTGGAAGTATTTTTCTACTCTCGACTCATCTGCTGGCCTCACCACCAATGCATATGGATACCCCCGGGAAGTAAGTCCTGTTCCCATCAGTGTAAAATTGCCAAAGTGTGCACAAAGTCCTATTACCCCTTTCCCCCGGGATAGTGCCTGTTTCAAATTTTCTTCTCCCTCTAAGACAAACTGTTCTTTAAATTGATCGAGGCGTGAAGAATTCCCAAAAAGAGAACTCGTTGCCGAAACCAATTCATAAAAACTCTGAGTAACTTCTCGCAAGCAAGCACGATAAATATATTCGATTTCTTCCTTGCTCTTTTCCTTTCCTAAACTCAAAGTGAGGTTTTCTAGAGCTATTTTTCGGTGCTTCCTGGTAAACGGGCGAGAAATGACCTCTAAGTAGCGGGCAATAAGAGGAAATGCTTTTGCGGGCGTAACCGTAAACAACACGCGCATAATTAAGAATGTAACCCAGGATGCGTTTTTTTCAAATCTCTTCTTGAATTTACTTTTTTTCTTTTTCTTTCTCTTCATTTTATTTTAATCCTCTGTTCTGGAAATTGATTCAGTCCCCACAGAAACGGGTTCGATAAATTTAATCCCTGTATTGACGTAGTTGGGCGACCACGGAGTGTCGCCCCTACTTTTTATACGTAGGTGAGCAGGTTTTTTGCTAATATGGCACTCTTTTCGGCAGCTCCCTTATGCGCCTTAACTATTTCCAGAGCAGTCCTTCCCATTCTTTCTAATTCTTCGGGATTTGATAATAACTTAAGGATACTGTTAACTAGCTCTTCTCTATTAGATACTACTCTTCCTGCTCCCCGGGAAATAAAAGATTGAGCTATTTCTTCAAAATTGTCCATATAGGGACCGAAGAGGACCCCCTTTCCTAAACTGGCCGGCTCGAGAATATTGTGCCCTCCCACAGGAACCAGGCTTCCACCTACAAAGACAATTTTTGCCAGAGCATAGAAATGAGTGAGCTCGCCAATGGTGTCCAGGAGAATAATCTGATTTAGATTGTTGCCATGAAATGGAGAAGAAAGTTCTGACCTTCTGGTGAATTTAAAATTTCTGCTATTCAGCAACTTTTCCACTTCGTTTACTCTCTGCATATGGCGGGGCGCAAGAATTAAAACTATCTGAGGATAAGACTTTTTAATTTCTCCATAAACATCAAGGATTGTCTCTTCTTCTCCCCTATGCGTGCTACCGGCAACAAAAATTACCTTGCTTTCGCCAGGACTCCAGAATTGTTTGGAGTCCTCCCGAAAGGAAGGAAGGTAGTTATCTTTTGAATCAAGAAGAATGTCAGTGCCTACATCAAACTTCAAATTTCCTGTTACAGTGACTGTTGAGGAATTAGCTCCCAATGAGATAATCCGCTCTGCATCCATTTGACTCTGCATAATAAATAGGTCGATATTTTCCAGGACTCTGTTCATCAAGAACTTAACCATTTTATACTTTCTAAAAGAGCCCGTAGAAATCCTTCCGTTAGCTACCATTATGGGAACTGTTCTTTTCTTTGCTTCCCTTATGAAATTCGGCCAGAGCTCTGTTTCGGTTATAATCAACAATTTTGGTTTGATGGTATCGAGAACTCTTCTCACTATGCAGGAGAAATCAAGAGGAAAGTAAATGAATGCCCGGGCATCGGGAATTACCTTTCTAGCCATAGTTTGACCAGTAGTGGTTAATGTGGAAATAACAAAATCGTAATCAGGGCATTCCTTTTTAATGGCTCTTATTAAATTCCCCATGGCTACTACTTCGCCCACGGAAGCGGCATGGGCCCAAATGAGGTTTTCATTTCTTGCTCTGTTTATGCTTTTATTCAAAAAACCTAATCTCTGTTTCAGCCCTTTTCTTATTTTCTGAATAAAAAATGGCCAGAAGATAGAGAAGAAGAAAACTAAAAGAATCTGGTAAAAAGTCCAGAAGAAATCGAACTTTTTAATCTTGCCTTTCACGGGTTTTTCCATTTAGAATTTCGCTTTCTTTAGAAGCATAGTAATCTTTCCCATCTTGTTTTGCCTTTCTATTTTTACCGGAAGCTTCCTTTCGTCATTGCTGAGCCACATCTGGGAGCTCTCTGCGTGAACCTTTCCTTCGCTCTTCCATACTACTTCGGTCTTGAGTGCTTTATATTTACCAAAAGGAGTGGCAACTTTTTCAATCCCGATAACTTTTACTTCTACTGAATAGTTTTTGCCGTCATCATTAGCGTCTATAATTAGCGAGTCTCCTTCTTTGAGTTCCTGTGTTCTTAAATAATAAATAGAGGATAAAGAATCCTGAACATAAACAGGAATATCAATCTTTTTCCCTTTATATAAAGCTTGATGTTTTTCCTGGTCGTAAATTATCTCCTTATTAGAGCTATACTTGCCTCCTCTCAATTTCTTTCTTTGCTTCCAGGTAAATATACCCTGTTTATCAATATGCGATTCTATAAGGTCTCTAATCTTGTAAAAGATATCGAAAAATCCCGAGCTCCGAGTAGAAAGGGTCACGTAATAAGCATCCCTGCCAGAAATTTTCACAATCTTCTTTACTCGCATTACCGCAGTCCCGCCAACTACCCCTTTCCACTTAACTATATAGGTTAACTTCTCTCCTACTCGGAAAGCTTTATTCTCTACTTTACGCCAGAGAGAATTTGCCAAGCAACCTATTGAACTACTGTAAAAAATGAGAAAAAGAATAAAAATCAGATATATGATTCTATTTTTCTTTGCCATTCCTCTTTGCCTCGAACAATCTCCAGTTCTACTTTCAATATCCAAATTTCCCAGAAAACCCTGTCGGCTTCTGGAGAAATAATTCTCTCCAGTCGCACTCCATCCTTTTCAGTGGTAACTGCGATTACTTCTCTTTTCTCCAGGTCAGTTCTGCATGCGGTTTCTATTTTCCGGAGGTCATTTCGCTGATAATCGTGGTGGTCGGGAAATTGGAAAATTTTGACGATTTCTGCGCCCAACCCTTCTAATGTCTTCTCAAAGGAATAAGGATTGCCGATACTGGAAAAAGCAACTACTCTTCTATCTTTAATAAAATCTAAATTTTTCTTCTCTCCAGAGAAAGAACCTTGTAGATATTTTGGCCGGTGAACGCTTTCCAGGATTGTCGAGTGAGAGTTGAGTCTTTCTAAATCGCCAATTATCCTGTGTAAATCATCCCGGGAAACAAGATTTGCTCTGGTCAAAAGAAAAATGTCTGCCCTGGATAAGTGTGAGACAGGTTCTCTTAAAGACCCGCGAGGAATTAAATAGCCATTACCATAAGGATCTAAACAATCTATGGTTACAATGTCTATGTCCCTGTTCAAAGACCAGTATTGAAAACCATCATCTAAAACCACAACTTCAGTAGCAAATTTCTCTATTGCATATTTTCCACTGTTTATTCTATTTTTTCCTACAATTATGGAAACATCGGGTAGATTTTTTGAAAGGAGATAAGGCTCATCCCCAGCCTCCCTGGAAGAGAGGATTAACCCCTTTCCGTCGGATACTATCGATATCTTGTTCTTTTTATCCTTTTCCTTCCTCCTTCCATACCCTCGAGATAAAACGGTAACTCTCTTTCCCATTTCTTTGAGTAGTTTAGCTATCATAATTACAGCGGGAGTCTTTCCTGTGCCACCCCATGTAATATTACCCACACTAATTACAGCACAGGGTATCCTGGTTTTAGGGATGACTCCCAGTTTGTAGATGAGCCAACGAATCTTAATCGCTAAATAGTAGAATCGAGATAAGATAAAAAATAAAGAACGAAAAAGAGAATGGATTTTCCCTCTTTCGTTATTTATGCAGGCTAGATAGAAGCCTATTATTTTCTCTCTCATTACATGTTCTTATCTACTCTTTTTCGCCTTCCACTCATAAACGAGGGGACTGGCTATAAATATAGACGAATATGTTCCGATAAATATCCCTATTAAAATTGCAAAAGAAAAATCGTGAATAACAGGACCACCCAGAACGAATATTGCTAAGACCACCAACAGAGTGGTCAGGGAAGTCATCGTAGTGCGGGATAATGTCTCATTAATGCTTGAGTTTATTACCTCAATCAAAGGCTTTTTATATTGCAGCTTGATATTCTCTCTTATCCTGTCGTAGACCACGATAGTATCGTTTATGGAATATCCAGCTAATGTAAGGAGGGCAGCAACAATGGGAAGAGTAATCTCTTTTCCCAATATGGCGAATATACCAAAAGTGATGAATACATCGTGAATTAAGGCTGTTACTCCAGCAAGGCCCCAGATACCTCCTATAAAGCGCCAGGCGACATAGATAATAATGCCTAAGAAGGCGAATAAGAAAGCCTTTATACCACGTTTTTTAAGATACTCACCAACCACGGGTCCCACTACCTCGTTTCGCTCAATGGTAAATTGATTTTGAGGAAACTCTTCTTGGAAAATGGAAGTTAACTTTTGAACAATCTCTAAAGGTCCGACATCCAAACTTTTTACTCTAATGATCAGTACATTGGTATTGGGAAATTTCTGAATGGTAGCTCCGGATAGCTCGTGTCTCAACAGTGTTTCTCTCATCCCTCCTACGGCGATTTCCTGGGAGAAATTTATTTGTACGAGTGTGCCACCAGTAAAGTCTATCCCCAAATTTACTCCTTTGTGAAAGATGGCATACCCTGAGACCAAAATCATAAGTCCCGAAAGGATAAAAGCTTTCTTTCTCTTTTCAATAAACCCGAAGTTCATTTTACCAAAAAATTGCATCCCTCTCTCCTATTTAGTAATAATTGAAAGATAGTTCTAAAGACATGTCTTTTTAGCCAAAAATCGAATCCTGTAGCGGCAAAGCTTGCGCTTTGCTGCTACCTTTCTATATGCTTAGTTTCTCCACTTTTTTACCCACTAAAACCATATCGAAAACCATATGTGTAACCACTAAGGCAGTAAACATGCTAATTAATATACCTAAAGAAAGCGTGACCGCAAAACCTTTTACCGGGCCCGTGCCGAATTGAAACAAGAAAGCTGCTGCTATCAATGTAGTCAGGTTGGAATCGAGAATGGTCCTGAATGCCTTCTGGTATCCTGAATCAATTGCTACTCTGACCGTTTTGCCTGCTTTTAACTCTTCTCTGATCCTCTCAAAAATCAAAACATTGGCATCTACTGACATGCCGATGATTAAGATGATGCCAGCGATGCCAGGCAAGGTTAGGGTTGCACGAAAATAAGCCATCATTCCCAAAAGTATAATCAAATTTAAGATGAGTGCTAAGTTGACAACCAAGCCAGATAACCTGTAGTAGATTACCATAAAGAGCATTACGCAAATAAGACCAATTCCCGCGGCCACTACTCCAGCACGAACTGAGTCTCTTCCCAGGCTGGGACCCACGGTTCTATTCTCTATGATGTTAACTGGTGCAGGCAAAGCACCCGCCCTCAATACAATAGCTAAGTTCTTGGCTTCCTCCATGGTGAAGTTTCCTTCAATTATTGCATGGCCATCAGGGATCTTACTCTTGATTACAGGAGCTGATTGCACTCGCCCGTCAAGAACAATAGCCAGGTTTCTCTCAATGTTGATTTCTGTTATCCTGGCAAATTTTTTGGCACCGTCCTTATTGAAATCGATAGCTACATAGGGCATATTATACTGGCCACCTATCTCTACTTTGGCATTGGTCAGTGCTGCCCCAGTAATTTCCGGCTCCTCTTTCAATAAAAATAATGTTTCCATCTTCCCGGGCAGGACTTCATAACCAGTGGGAATTTTGCTGGGATCAACTTTTCCTTCAGAATCTAATACCTCGCTTATTCTGACTCCATCATTGACCAATTTGAACTCGAGTAATGCCGTCTTTCCAATAAGTTCAATCGCTCTTCCGGGGTCTTTCACTCCAGGTAATTCCACAACGAGCCACCTATCTCCCTGACGAGCAATTAATGGTTCGGCCACGCCGAATTGGTCTACACGATTGCGTATGACCTCTAATGCTCTTTCCATAGCATCGCTGGGGGAAGTTCCTTCGGGAAGTCTATTTAAATCAACTTCCAAAACCAGATGCATTCCTCCCCTTAAATCGAGGCCCAGCTTCAGGATTTTGCCCAGAATTTTATCTTTCCTCTCTTCCAGCTTTACCCTTTCCTCAGGAGATTTACTATACCATTGGTATGTCGGATATAAATATGCTAGCGCCAATATAACAATTATTGCTGTAAGGATTGCTTTCCACTGAATTGATTTCTGCATAAATATCTCCTAAATGCCTATTGACATATGAAAAGCGCCTAAAGCAGTTTAATTTTATTAATAAGCAGTTCAAAATTGCATTTTAAAAATTTTGCTGCTCGCCGACACATTATCATTCTTTTCAGAAATATCTCAAAGTACTCCATCACCTGGGAAGCTTTGGTATCAATGGTGAGTTCTAATGTAATTATCTTCTTGGCGTGGTTTACTCTCAGAAATGATTTCTTCGATGCGTAATTTACACGGTCGTGAATATCAAATATCTTTAGATTGGGACGCACTCTCGATTGATGAACATCCGACTTGTCAGCTAGAATAACGGCTGCAGCAATGGCATTGATGGGACCACCGGTCTCCTCTTCATGATTACCAATCGCCCCGGCAATCAAGGCAATTTCATTACTATCCATCTTCAAGCTTTCCAAAATTTCAATAGCTAACAGCGCTCCACTCTGCTCATGACGCGTCCTACCGATCATATTTCCCATGTCGTGGAGATAACCAGCAATTGCAACCAACTCTGTTAATCGTTGATTATATTCTAAGTAGGTTAAGATATTATGAGCAATATTGGAAACCAACTTAGCGTGACGCTGCCCATGCTCAGTGTAGCCCACTGCACTCATATATTGGTCTGCCGCTCCCAGGAAAGCAATCACCCGAGGATGCTGTTTAATTTCTTCAATTGTTACTCTACTCATTTTTCCTCTTTTCCTTGCTCGGGACTGGCCGGTAATTTGACCACTGTGGCAATTGCACTTTTGGAAATAACTACTTTTACTCCTTCAGCAATCTTCAAATCCACAACATTGCCTTTGATTGCACTTACTATCCCGTGAATTCCGCCAGAAGTAATGATTTCATCTCCCTTCTTTAGGGCATTGAGAAGATTCTGGTGTTCTTTAACTTTCCTCTGTTGAGGACGAATCAGAAGAAAATAGAAAACAAAAAAGATTAGAACTAGAGGCAATAAGCCTCCAAATGCACTACCTCTGGAAGCCCCTTCCGCTCCTCCTGGACGTTGACCCAAAGCATAAACAAGATCCATTAGATACCTCCATGTTTATATTAATTAGTGAATTTTTTCACTATCATTATGCCACTTTTTTAAAAATTCTCTTTTTGCTTCCTCATAGCGATCCTGTTCAATCGCCTGACGAATCTGTTTGAATAATTTTACCATAAAATGCATATTATGTAAAGTGTTTAATCTTAATGCCAAAATCTCCCCTGCTCTAAAAAGATGGCAGAGATAGGCTCGGGAAAAGTGACGACAGGTGTAACATCCACATTCTGGATCGAGAGATGCAAAATCGTCTTTGTATTGAGCATTTTTAATTACTACTTTTCCTCGGGAGGTGAACACCTGACCGTTGCGGGCATTCCTGGTGGGCATAGCACAATCGAACATATCGATGCCCTTCTCCACAGCTTCCCATAGTTGTTGAGGCTCTCCCACTCCCATTAAATAGCGTGGCTTGTCCTCGGGAAGGAACGGTGTAGTGTAGTCCAGAATCTCATTCCGTAAATCCTGCGGTTCTCCCACGCTCAAGCCGCCTATTGCGTAACCTTCAAATCCAATTTCTATCGTCTCCTCAGCGCTCCTTTTCCTTAAGTCCTTATGCATCCCTCCCTGGATAATGCCAAAAAGCCATTGTGAATTTGGCGATGAGTGGTGATTGTTGAATTCCTTTTTGCACCGTCTGGCCCATTTCAATGTCAATTCCATCGACTGCTGGGCGTAATCTTTCCCGCAGGGATAGGGAATGCACTCATCAAAACAGGTTATAATATCGGAAGCTAAATTAATCTGAATCTCAATAATTTTTTCCGGGGAAAAGAAATGCTTAGCGCCATCTATATGCGACTGGAACTCTACCCCTTCCTTGCTTATCTTTCTTCGGTCGGCAAGACTGAAAACTTGATATCCGCCACTATCACTTATAATTGGTCTATTCCAGCCCATAAACTTATGGATACCACCAGCCTTCTTTATTATCTCCACTCCCGGTCTTAAGAATAGATAGTAAGTATTGCTGAGAACTATCTCTACTCCTGCCTCTTCCAGTTCCTTGGGCGACAGGGTTTTTACTGTACCTTGAGTCCCTACGGGAATAAACACAGGAGTAGTGATTACGCCGTGGGTAGTTACAATTCTACCTATTCTCGCTTTTTTACTCTTCTTTAATACTTCAAACGTTTTTTTCATTACATTGTTTTCTTTATTGAAGTTTCAAATGATGAACATAGCATCGCCGTAACTGTAAAAATGATACTTTTCCTTTATGGCTTCTTCATATGCCTGGAAAATATTCTCCTTTCCAGCAAATGCTGCCACAAGCATTAAAAGAGTAGATTCCGGCAAGTGGAAATTGGTAATTAACCCGTCTACCACTTTAAATTTATAGCCAGGATAAATAAATAGTTCTGTCCAGTTCTTTCCTGGTTTTACTACGACCTTCTTTTCCAATTTGGCAGAAATTGATGGTGGTTTTTCCTCTACACAACATGATTCTAAAGCTCTTACCGTGGTGGTTCCCACGGCAATGATTCGCTTTCCCTTTTCTATAGCCTGATTAATTGCTCTGGCAGTAGCCCCACTTAATTCAAAGTATTCGGCATCCAGTCTATGCCTGGTAATTTCAGCCTCTCTTACTGGCCTAAAAGTTCCCCAGCTTACGTGCAAAGTGAGGGGTACAACCTTTGCTCCTTTAGCTTCGATCCTGTTCAATAGCCTCTTGGTGAAGTGGAGCCCTGCAGTGGGAGCTGCTACTGCCCCTTCCTTTTTTGCAAATACCGTCTGATACCATTTCTTATCTTGAAGTTTAAATCTATCGTGAGAATTTCTTTTAATATAAGGAGGAAGGGGAACTTCACCAATCTTTTCCAGGTTCTCTGGGAAAGTTCCTGGAAAGTCGAATCCAAAGATAAATTTTCCTCCTCCTGTAGATAAAACCTTGCCCAGTAAACAAGGAATTCCTGGAGAACGTGAGCTTGCCCAACTGTTCTTCCAGAAGAGCACTTCAGTCTCTTCCCTTATTCTCCTTGCTGGCCTGACTATTGTCTCCCAAACTTCTTTGAAATTCTCTCTTTTTCCGCAAGAACTAGTAGTTATCTTTTCCGTCTTTGCCAACCGCCTTAACAGGAGAACTTCTACTTTTCCTTCAGTATCCTTTTTCCTTCCTAAAAGCCTGGCTCTTATTACTTTTGTATTATTAATTACCAGTAAATCACCAGGCTCGACCAGTTTCACTATGTCAACGAACATCTTATGCTCTGTCTGACCTGTTTTTCTGGATAGTACCATCAGTCGACAGTGGTCTCTGGGTTTAGCAGGTGTCTGTGCAATAAACTCTCCAGGCAAGTGATAATCGTATTCGCGGAGTTGGGTTAATCTTCCCATTTCTCAATCTTTGTTTTAGGATAATAGTATCGCAAAATCTGTCGATAGTTGGCTCCCCGTTCAGCCATACCCTTAGCTCCCCATTGACACATACCTACCCCATGCCCCCACCCTCGGCCATAGAACTTTATTCTGTTACCTATATGTTCCATGGCAAATAGTGTGCTCTTGATGAGGTTGGGACCCATAACCATCCTGAAAGTGCTTGCTCTAATTTTGAGGCGACCTCGCTGGTGATAGATTTTTAAATAAGTTACTCTACCAGAGGAACTTCTCCCTAAAATTTTAATCTTCTTGATCTCTTCGAGATTGTATCCTTTTTCATTTAGTTTCTGTTCAAGCATTTTTTTCTTTATCGTCTTTTCCCAGTAGTACTGGTGAGTCTTTTTACAAAAAGGGCAGACTACTCCTTTCAAATAAGGAAATCGTTCTTCTCCTTCCCAGACGTTGGTTACATCTTCTGTGTATCCTCCACAATTACTGTGAAAGAAGCTCTTTATAAGCTCTCCCTTATAAGTAATTACCTCTCCTTGGGTCAGGTCGACTGCTTTAGACGTGCGCGAGTCTTCTGCTTCCCCACCACCATATACTTGAGAGGTTATTGTAGCTGAAAGGTCGAAACCTTTTTTATCGTACTTTCCCAAATTTTTCATAACGTAGGTCCGGGAAACGACTGCCTGGGCTTTAAGAGCTTCTATAGACCATTCCGGAGAGACTTCCCGGGTCATTACCCCGTAAAGGTATCCTTCTACTCCCAGTTCGTTTATTACATTTAAGTTCCTTTTACTGTTTAACGAAATTTTAATCCCATCCCGGTATCTCCGACCATTAACCCTGAGCATCTCACCATCAGAAAGGGAATTGAACCGAAGCGATGGGCTGAATATTTCATTCCCAATTCTTATTCCTTTAGAGGTAGACAAGATTAAATAGATACTACTGCTCTTCAGTTTAACATGCCTTCCCGTTCCTAAATCGATGACTTCAAAACCATCGTCCGCACTGATATTGGCTGAATAGACATTTTCTAAAATCCCTATGCGAATAATTGTTTCCGGCAAACGGTTCCCGGCTAAAGACGGTGGGGACAGAAGTATGGGAAGGATTAAAAATATCAATCTGAAAAATAAATTAAATTCTTTTCTCATCTATTTTCTCTTTTTCACTGAAAATGCATCCACAATAGTGCTGTCGATAAAGGTCCATCTTCTTGGAAATCTCTATGCCTTCCTTCCACCCAAGGCGAAAGTCTGCATAATAGAAATTTATATTATACTCATTTCTAAGTTTTTCGCAAATTTTTTTTATTATTTCGTGTTCCTGAAATTTGCTATATAAAAGTGTTGTGGAAAAATAGTCGTAGCCTCCTTCTTTTGCCTCTTTTGCCAGTTTCTCTAACCTTAAATCATAACACTTTTCACATCTTTTCTCTTTCTTCCAGGACACAGGAGTTCTCCCTTGGCCCGCAGAATGGACAGGCAAATCAAATTTTCCTCTGGTTGCTTCCAGCCACTCCTCTAAAGCATACTCGTCTTTCCAGATCATCGGTAGCTTTTCTTTCTGGGAAAAATAACCCATAGTCATCATCCTGTTTTGATACTCGCTATAAGGGTGTATGTTGGGATTATACCAAAACCCGGTGATTTCTAAATCTTTTCCTTCCATTTTTACTTCGCGCAGCTTCTTTAACGGATAAAAGGCGCAACCTGCACAACATACATGTAATAAGAGTCTCATTTAAGTTTCTCTTCTTGGGATAATTTAAATAAAGCCTGTCTTAACTTACAGGCTTTAGTGGAGTAGCAGGTTTTAACCCGCGTTATATAATAGAGTAGTCCTAATTTATCGAGACATTATTATAATGGAGTACTAAAAATGACTCTGACCCCTTTTCCTCTTTTCCTAAAATAGTTCTTGTTGGTCTTTAATGGAATTCTTGGGTAACTTTAGATGTTCGTAGGCTAATTTAGTGGCCATTCTTCCCCGAGGGGTGCGCTCTAGAAATCCAGATTGAATCAGGAAAGGCTCATAAACATCGGTTATGGTTTCTGTCTCTTCGCCTACAGCTACTGCTATTGTCTCTAAACCTACCGGCCCTCCGGAAAACTTCTCCATGATTGTAGTCAAAACTTTCCTGTCCATACTATCCAATCCCATCCCATCGACCTCGAACATCTCCAGAGCTTTCTGGGCAATCTCCTCTGAAATTCTCCCGTCTCCTTTGACCTGTGCATAGTCACGCACTCTTCTTAGAAGTCGATTAGCTACCCTGGGCGTAGCGCGACTCCTGTGGGCAATTTCCCTGGCTCCAGCCGGGTCAATAACAATATTTAAAATTCTTGCTGAACGAAGAACTATCTGTTCCAGTTCGCTATCCGTATAGAAATTGAGACGGGCTACAATACCAAATCTTTCTCTTAAAGGAGATGTCAAAGAGCCTGCCCGGGTAGTTGCGCCGACTAAGGTGAAACGGGGAAGCTGAAGTTTAATGTTTCTGGCGCTGGGGCCCTGGCCGATTATTATATCTAAATTATATTCTTCCATTGCCGGATATAACGCTTCTTCAACCATACGGTTAAGTCGATGGATCTCGTCAATAAAGAAAATATCTCCATCAGAAAGATCGGTTAGAAGAGCGGCCAAATCGCCAACTCGTTCCAGAATAGGACCGGAAGTTGTCTTTATATTAACTTTTAATTCTTTAGCAATTATGTAGGCAAGCGTGGTTTTCCCTAACCCCGGAGGGCTATAGAAAAGGCAATGGTCAAGAGCTTCTTTCCTCTTCTTTGCTGCTGCAAAAAATATCTTAAGATTTTCCTTTAACTTTGTCTGGCCCACGAACTCTTCTAACGTCCTGGGCCTGAGTGTATAGTCGAACTTCCTCTCTTCTTCGTTCTTTACAGTGGGTATGGTAATCTTCTCTTGCATTTTACCCCATTTTTCATAAATATTTTAATGCCTGCTTAATTATTTCTTCAGCCTGAGCATCTTTATCTATGGTTTCACATACAGAATTTACTGCTTCTTTTGCCTGGAAAACTTTATACCCTAAAGCGACCAGCCCACTTATGGCATCGGCAATTTCCTGTTCGTTTCTGGCAGCAAATCTTTCCTTTCCGGCAAAGGATAAGACTTCTATCTTGTCCTTCAAACCTATGATCAACTTCTCTGCAGTCTTTTTGGTCAGGCTAAAAATTCCTGTTAGAACTTGCGTATCTCTGGCAATTACCGCTCTTCTGAAATCGGGAAAAGATTTGGAAATCTTGGAGAGAATTTCCAGCGCGCCCTTGGCTCCTATCTTGGAAATTGACCGCAGAATGAGAAACACTTCTCTCTCTTCCAGAGTTAGAAACCCGTAAAGTGTGTTTCCTTTGCCGTACATAGATGCTGATATCCATGTGTAAATTTTGACTTCCCCTCCTGGGGAAGGCAGTTTTTCATACGTAGACAGAGGAATGGAAATCTTGTAGCCCACTCCTTGAGCTTCCACAACAATATGGTCAGTTTCTTTGTCTTCTAATCTTCCTCTTAAAAAGTCGAACATTTTTTAGTTCCCATTAGCCAGCAATTTGAACGGGAGTCTCACACTTATTCTCACTTTCCCAGTTTAGCCATTTTCTGGGAATTGAGATGACAAAGAGCTACAGCCAGGGCATCTGCTGCATCGTCGGGTTGGGGTATATCTTTTAGTCCTAATAAAATCTTGAGCATCTTTTGCATCTGTTTTTTTTCTGCCCGCCCGTAGCCAACCAGAGCTTGTTTAACCTGGAGGGGAGTATATTCAGCTACAGGCAGATTTGCTTGGACTGCTGCCAGAATAGCCACTCCTCTAGCTTCTCCTACACTTATTGCTGTCTTTACATTTTTAGCAAAAAAAAGCTGCTCTATAGCAGCAATGTCTGGTTTATATTTTTTAATTATTTTACTGAGTTTTTTATGTATCTCTTCTAACCTTCTTGAGAAGAGACTCCTTTTATCAGTGTTTATACACCCATATGCCTCAACTTTATAAGTTACTTCTTCTGTCCTGTTTATAATCCCCCAGCCTAAAGCAGCTATGCCCGGGTCGATTCCCAAAACAACCACATTCTTCCCCTAAAAGTTAACTTATGATTTTCAAGACACCTTTTCCATTATCTCCTTCGGTATATCGAAGTTGGCATATACATTCTGAACATCGTCATTATTATCTAACCCGTCCATAAGCCTCAGCATCTGCTCAGCCTTTGCTCCCTCAAGTTTAACGTAGGTCTGTGGTAGCATAGTTACCTCTGCAGAATTTATCTCAATATTTTTTCCCTCCAGGGACTTTTTTACCTTTTCAAAATCCTGGGGTTGAGTGATTATCTCGAAAAGGTCCTCATCATCTGCCTTTACATCCTCTGCGCCGGACTCCAGGGCTATTTCTATTAGTTCTTCTTCTTTTATCTTCTTCTTATCTACGGAAATGTATCCCTTCTTGTTAAACATCCAGCCCACACAACCCGCATCTCCTAAGTTTCCCCCGTGTCTGGAAAACGTTTTTCTTACTTCTGCAGTTACACGGTTCTTATTGTCAGTGGTTATTTCTACTAAAATTGCTGCTCCACCCGGACCATAACCTTCATAAACCAATTCTTCATAAGTTACGCCTGGTAACTCTCCTGTACCACGTTTAATCGCTTTCTTGATATTGTCCTGGGGCATATTAACTGCCCTGGCTTTGTCAATGGCAACTCTCAGGCGAGGATTGCCAACAGGATCACTTCCTCCTTGCCTTGCTGCCACAGTGATTTCTCTTATAATCTTGCTGAAAATCTGGCCTTTTTTAGCATCTATAGTAGCCTTTTTATGCTTTATTCCAGCCCACTTGGAATGTCCAGACATTTCTCCAGTACCTCCTTATATGAATCCCGCCCCTGCATCAGGGGTTGGATAAATCAGAGAGATTGGTTTTAGGTTATATTATTTTATCATAAAACTTTACCTTTTGTAAAGAGAAAACCTGGGATAAAACGTCTGTTCAAAAGCAGCTAAGGAGTTCTACATGCAATAAACTCTAACTACGCAATGTTTAAACTTTGAAGGTGGCTTCGGTGGTTATCTTCCTTCTTCCTTTGCCTTTTGGTAAGCTTCAATTAGAGGTTGAGTAACATTTGGCGGTACTTCTTCATAATGAGAAAACTTCACTTTATGTTCTCCACTCCCCTTGGTCAATGAGCGCAAGTCTGTAGCATAATTGAAAAGTTCTCTCTCGGGAATTAATGCTTTTATCACCTGTTTCTTACCCTCACGGTCCATGCCTAAAACTCTGCCTCGCCGACTATTTAAATCTCCCATTACACTGCCCATGAACTCCTCAGGAACAATCGCTTCCACTTCCATAATCGGCTCTAAAATAAAAGGCTGTGCCTGTTCCACCCCTTTCTTAATGGCCATGCTACCGGCAATCTCAAAGGCTAAATTGGAAGAGTCGACATCGTGGAAACTACCATCGTAAAGAGTCACTCTGACATCCACTACAGGATACCCAGCAATTATTCCCTTTTCCATGGATTGCTTAACTCCCTTCTCCACTGCGGGAATATATTGACTGGGAATTGCACCACCGAAAATCTTATTAACAAATTCGAACCCTTTCCCTTTCTCTAAAGGTTCGGTTTTAATCCAGCAATCGCCATATTGCCCACGACCTCCGGACTGCTTCTTATATTTTCCCTGAACATCGGCAGCAACGCGAATGGTCTCCTTATAGGCAATCTTAGGCCTTCTCAATTCTACCTCCACGCCATATCTCGCTTTCACTCTTTTGGACATAATTTCTAACTGGAGACTGCCCATTCCTGATAAAATCATTTCTTTCGTCTCTTTATTCATCCCGGACTTCAAAGTAGGATCTCCACGCATGGCTGTAGCTAAGGCATTGGCTATCTTCTCTTCTTCACCTTTCGACGTGGGATAGACAGCCATGTTTACCACTGGTTCGGGAAAGCTTATCTTGGAGATGGAAACCCTCTTTTTTGGGTCACAAAGCACATCATTCGTCCCCGTATCTTTTAGTTTAACCACGGCAATGATGTCCCCTGTTTCTCCTTCCTTGGCATCAATACGCGTTTTTCCCTGCACAAAGGCAATTTGCCCTATTCTTTCAGAGGAACTTTTAGTGTTATTAATCACATCCAACCCGGTTGATGCTTTACCTGAATATATCTTTAAATAGTTTATCACTCCCAGATGGGGCTCAGAAAAGGTCTTAAACACCAATGCTGAAAATGGGCCATTGGGATCAATCTTAACTTCTCCCTCTCTTTCCATAGGCGAAGGCGCATATTCTACCAGAAAGTCGAGAAGTTGACCGATGCCAATATTTTGTAATCCCGAACCACAAAGAACAGGCACAATTTTGTGCTCCACAATTCCTTTCTTAAGAGCGCTTTTAGTCTCTTCCGGGCTTAATTCCTGACCTTCCAGATACTTCTCAATCAACGTGTCTTCTGAAGAAGCGATTACCTCGATCAGTTTTTCTCTATATTCTTTAGCTTTGGCTACCATTTCTTGGGGTATTTCCACTTCTTTCCCTTCTACTATAGCCTTGTTAGTAAGCAGATTAATTAATCCGGAAAATTTGTCACCAGAACCAATGGGGATAGAAATCGGCGCAACATTGGGAGTCAATTTCTCTTTCAAACTCTTTTCTATTTTATCGAAATCGGCATTCTCCTTATCCATGCGATTAATGAAGATTATAGATGGTTTTTCACTTTTCTGAACATATTCCCACTTCTTTTCGGTTCCCATTTCTACACCGCTGGAAGCACAAACGTTAACAATGGAAATCTCCATAACGAAAAGAGCTCCTATCACTTCACCAACAAAATCGGCATACCCGGGAGTATCGATGATATTGATTTTTTTATCTTTCCATTCGCAGAAGGCGATCGACGAATTGATAGAAATCTTCCTCTCAATCTCATCCGCATTATAATCGCAAACTGTATTGCCAGAGTCTACTTTCCCTAACCTGTCTATAGCCTTCGCTGAAAATAAGATTGCCTCAGCCAATTGGGTCTTTCCTGTTGACCCACTACCCACTATAGAGATATTTATTAGGTCTTCTGTCTTATACTTCTTCATTGCATCCTCCCCGTGTAGATTTGAGCGTATACCCATCAAATTTTATTTTATGATAAATTAATTTAAGTGTCAAGTTAAAAAATCCCTCAATGGTCACCACCGTGCTAAAAAAGAAAATAAAAAAGGAATCCGACCAAAAATCGGATTCCTTAATAGAGCTTATTCAGTCTAATCTCTGTTTTTACAGCCCTAAACTCAAGCTTAATCCGCCAGCATAAGTAATCTCATCTACAAAACTAATCTCACCTTTTATTGAAAGAAAAGACCAAAATGATATCTTTCCACCTAAAAAAGGACTAATGTCACCACTACTTCCCTTTCCCGTATCACCCTCTACTTCGTCCTTCCATCTTATCCAATTATGAAAGAATTTCACCCCAGCATAAGGTGTTACCATTCCTATTTTCTTACTTGCC
>DATKVN010000094.1 GCA_035530055.1 bacterium
AGGACTCCAAAAGATTCTGGAATCCTTGCGAAAGCAAGGTTACCTTTATGAACCCTCCCTTTCGGGAGGACTCCAAAAGATTCTGGAATCCTTGCGAAAGCAAGGTTACCTTTATGAACCCTCCCTTTCGGGAGGACTCCAGCCTTATCCACGTCAAGAAATTCCTTGAGCAACGAACAAACTATCTTTTAGTTCACATCTTCTGGGGAGCGGAAATCCCCAAAAGACCCAAACCATTACTTATCACTAATTGAATCGCTCCCACAATCTTTAAGCGGGATTGGGTAGCGCTTTTATCACCACTTAAGACTCTATACTTATCATAGTAATGGTGGAAACATTTAGCCAGGTCTTGTAAATATCCGGTCAGATGGTGCGGCTCATACCTCTGGGCACAATTCTTGACAACTTCTGGATATCGGGATAACCTCTTTATGATCTCAATCGACTCTTTCTCCTCTTCTTCGGTTCTCTCCGTAAGAGAGACTTTTTTATATTCTTTTTTCCTCTTTTCCCGGAAGATACTGCAGATTCGTGCATGCGCATACTGAACATAGTATACAGGATTCTCCGGAGACTGTTTCTTGGCTAATTCCAGATCGAAATCCAAGCGACTGTCGGCTCCGCGCATCAAAAAGAAGAACCTCGAGGCGTCTTTCCCCACCTCTTCCATAACTTGTCTCAAGGTCACAAACTCACCTTCCCTTGTGGACATTGAAACCTGTTGCCCCCCACGTCTCAGGCTCACTAATTGATAAAGGATTATTTTCAGGTCTTCTGGCGAAATTCCCAGAGCAGCTACTGACGCCCTTATCCTATCCACATAGCCATGATGGTCAGCACCCCAGACATTAATAACTTTCTTAGAACCTCTCTTGAATTTATGGTAATGGTAAGTAATATCAGAAGTAAAGTAAGTAGGTTTCTTATTCTCCCTGATTACTACCCGGTCCTTTTCATCACCAAATTGAGAAGATTTAAACCACTGTGCACCGTCCCTCTCGTAAATTAAATTCTTGCTTTTCAATGAATTGACAATTTTCTTAACTTTATTTTTTTTGTAAAGCGAACTTTCAAAAAACCATCTATCAAACTTAACCCCAAAATCTTCCAGATCTTTTCTTACCCAACTGAGTATTTTCTGAACGGCGTACTCCCGACAATCGAATGACTTCTTCTTGCCGTATTTGGATTCAAGCTCTTCTGCTATCTCCTTTACATAAGCTCCTCGATATGCACCCTCGGGAAGAGACACATCCTCTCCGCGTAACTCTTTCTGTTTTATGTTTATCGACTTTTCCAGGAGGTCTATCTGGTTGCCAATATCGTTAACATAATACTCTTTTACTACCTGATATCCTGTCTCTCTTAAGATGTTTGCCAGAGAATCGCCAATGGACGCACCTCTGCCATGTCCAACATGTAAAGGTCCGGTAGGATTTGCCGAGACAAATTCGATCAGGATTTTCATTCCCTTGCCGATATTGGTTTTCCCGTAATTTTTCCCCTCTTTTAAAATCATAGCCAGTTCTCTATGCCACCGTTTTCTCACTATGTATATATTAATGAAACCAGGTTTTGCTACTTCTATGCGCTCTATTGTGTCAGGTTCCACTTCCTGAAGGGCTCTGGAGATACCCTCGGCAATCTCTATAGAGAGCTTTTCTGTTCTCGACCCTGCTATTAAAGCAACATTAGTAGCAAAGTCTCCACCAGTCTCTTCAGGTGCAAATTCTAAACTATAATCGGGAATCTCCAGATGCAACTTCTTTAGCACCTCATCGATTCCCTTTTTAAGTTCATTTTTGATTCTCAATCTATCCTTCCTCAAAATTCTTATAATTTACTTGACCTCTTGGGCTTTTTTCTCTTTCCCTCTTGGAATTTTACCTTTTTCCCTTCCGCCCAGAGTTTCTCCAACCCATAGAACTTCCTTGTCGGTTCGTAAAACACGTGGACAATTACTCCCACATAATCTATAAGTAACCACTGTGCCTGTTTTTCTCCTTCTATATGGAGGGGGCGAATCCCTTTACCTTTTAATTTTGAAACTATCGACTCAGCAATAGTCTCCACGTGTATATTAGATCTACCGTTACAAATGACGAAATAATCTGTAATCGATGTCAATTTACGGACGTCCAATATTAAAATCTCTTTTGCCTTCTTCGCTAAGGCAAGACCCGCACATTCTTTAGCTAAATTTCTGAAATTCATTACTATGTGAATCTGCCTGTGTCCTCCAATCTTTATTCAGGCTCGCCGACTCCCATAAAGTCATTACCGAGAACAATTGAGATATCGACAAACCGCGTCTTGTCAATCTCAGTTTTTACCACGCTCGAGCCAACTATTTTTGCTACTTTATGAGCCAATTCAACATCGCCAAGACGATCTATAACTATAGTATATTTCTTATAAATTCCAAAATTACCCCAGCGAACAGCATCGATTCCATACTGCCTTAATTTACGCTGGACATTGTAAGCTAAATCTTTTCTATTAGTGGCATTCCATACTTCCACCTTTGCTATTCTACCGAGCTTCTCCCCAGAATAGACTGACCGAGAAGTTTTCCAACCAATTCTATAACTATTCATAATTACCTGAACAACCTCTTCAGACATTTTCTCATCCGGGATCCAATAGTCTGTTCCCCGAATATATTCCGATTTTCCAGGCAAACTCTGGACTCTCAGATTTTCGTAGTGGAAACTTCTCACCTCATTGGCCAGAGCTAAAAAATCCCAGAAGTTAAGATTTGTCCAGATATTGTCTTTTATATTTCGATAGATTTGGGGAATTTTCAGTAGAACTTTCGCCTCTGTTAGCTTTCCCATAAGGAGTTTAAGGAGTTTCTGTTGCCTTTCAATTCTCCCTCTATCACCGAGGAGCCTATCCCGAAATCGGATATACTTTAACACTTCATTGCCTTTTAATCCTTTCTCTCCTACTGTAAAGTGAATATGGAAGTCTCCCGCATAATCATCATAATCCATTGGTTCGTCGATATTGACCGTCACCCCACCAATAGTATCGATTATATCAATCACTCCCTGATAATTAATCTGCAAGTAGAATGGTATTTCCATTTCTAAAACATTCTCAATCGCTTTCTTTGAAGAAAGACAAGCTTCACCAATGGTCTTACTCTTCCTATATACCAAGGCATAAATTTCACTTATCTTTCTATACCCGCGCCAGGAAAGCTCTTTTGAGCAGGGGACTTTAGTATCGCGGGGAATTGATAGGACATCCAGGAATCTTGTTCTGGGTTCATAACTCAACAACATTATTACATCGGCATGTTTGGTAAACTTCAGCTCATCGCATCCCAGAACTAGGATATTGATTCGCTTCCCCTGTCTGATAAATTGAAAGACCTTGCCGTTATAAGAAAAAAAGATAAATAGAGCTATAGAAATCAATATGAAAGCTAAAATTAACTTCTTTATGGGAATTCTTAGCTTTTTCATCTAAGAGTAGAGTCTCTTCTTGAGGATATACTCTTCTACCGATTGGGGCAGTAAATATTTGATTGGCTTGCCAGTTTTTATTCTCTTTCGAATGTGGGAAGCAGAAATCTCTAAGCCAGGAACTTGTAACATTATAACTTTAGAAGTTATTCTTTTATCCAGCTTTCCTAACTTATAACCCGGCCTGGTAACTACCACAAATTTGCACAGTTCCAGCAACTTCTTCGGTTCTTTCCAAGTAGAAATTTTTAGCATTTCGTCTAACCCAACAATGAAATATATTTTCCCTCTCTTACCATAAATCTTTATAAATTCTCTTATTGTTTCCAGAGTAAAAGTAGGACGATCTACAATTTTGCTCTTTTCTATCTCTATAGGAGAAACTTTGAACGAAGAATTCCCCTTTATCGCCAGAGAAACCATCTGATACCGTTCATCAGGAGTAGCCCTTTTAACCTTTTTATGTGGCGCCTTTCCTGCAGGAACAAAGATAACCTTATCTAAATTAAGTCTATCCTTAACCTCACTGGCGATAACTAAGTGCCCATAGTGGATGGGATTAAACATCCCTCCGAGAATCCCAATTCGCATCCTACCCTCCACAGACTTTTATGACGCGAAACTTTGCTTTCTATGTAGGGGACGGACTCTGTGCCGTCCCTCCTTCGGGCGACCACTGAGTGTCGCCCCTACACTGACGCAGAACTTCGCTCTGCAGCTACAACATTCAAAATATGGTTTGTGAAGAACTTTAGGAATTTTAGCCGCCCTGATGATCCGGGTTCGATGAATCGAACCCCTACCATCGTGTAGGGGCTCAATTTATTGAGCCCATTTCTCTCAGGGATGAACAAACCATATTTTGAATCTATCCCCTTATTTGCCCATCGCCAAATATTATAAACTTCGTACTGGTCAACTCCTTCACGCCCATTGGGCCCCGAGCATGGAGTTTCTGGTTGGAGATGCCAATCTCAGCCCCCATCCCGAACTCTCCCCCATCGGTAAACCTGGTAGAGGCATTCCAGAAAACTGAAGAGGCATCCACTTCTTTTAGAAATCTCTGGGCAGCATCTTTATCCCTGGTTACAATTGCCTCGGAATGCATCGATCCATACCTATTGATATGGTCTATGGCTTCTGAGAGAGAGTCAACAACTTTGACTGAGAGAATCAAATCCAGATATTCAGTACTCCAATCCTCTTCGCTGGCACTGTTAATATGGGGAAGGATACTTTTGCTCTTCTCATCTCCGCGAATTTCTACTTTTGCTTCCTCAAATTTCTTAATCATCCCGGGTAAGAATTCACCTGCAATATCCTTATGGACTAAAAGGGTTTCCATAGCATTGCACACGCCTGGCCTCTGCACTTTAGCATTAAAACATATCCTCTCTGCCA
The DNA here is from genome assembly GCA_035530055.1 of bacterium. Taxonomy (NCBI): domain Bacteria; species bacterium. The sequence goes on from DATKVN010000094.1 coordinate 4,878, forward strand.
TTCCCGGGTCAGCATTCTTATCTACATAAATGTGGCATAGTCCTTTACCATGACCAATCACGGGAACAGTAGCGTTCGCTTTTATATTCTTTATCATCTCTTCACTACCTCGAGGAATTACCACATCGATAAATTCATCCATCTTTATGAGTTGGAATACTGCTTCTTTCTCAGTAGTTTCCACCAACTGGATTGCGCCCTGAGGAATTCCTGACGAATAAGCAGCCTCTTGCAAAACCTTGGCGATAATCATATTAGAATTTATTGCCTCTGAACCCCCACGCAAGATAACTGCATTACCTGCCTTAAGACATAACCCTGCTGCATCACCGGTTACATTGGGACGCGATTCATAGATTATAGCTATAACACCCAGAGGAACCCTGACTTTTTCAATTCTTAAGCCATTGGGCCTTACTTTCTGTTCAATAACTTCGCCAACCGGATCGGGCAGTTCGGCTATTTCCCCTAAACCTTTAGCCATGTTCTTAATTCTCTTATCATTTAAAGTTAGCCTATCAATTAACGCAGGGCTAAGACCTGCTTCTTTAGCTTCTTTTAAATCGATTCTATTTTGGGACTTGATATCTTCAGCTCTCTCCTCGATCGCTTTAGCCATGGCCAGGAGTGCTTTATTCTTCAACGAAGGGCTCAGATTGGCCATTGCCCTCGCTGCCAGCTTTGCACTTCTTGCCATATTTTCCATCTCTTTTTCGGTCTTCATAATTCTTTATCCTCATGAAATACTTTCAGATATGAAATAATACGGCGTTTATTCTAACATAATTCACCAACTAATGCAATAGGGAAAGAGTATTTATTGGTGGGATTTTTAACTAATGGGTCTTACGGAACTCGGCTACTCGTTGGTAGAGCCCGTTTTTAAGGAGAGAGATACGCCGGATAATGATGGGGATTCCCACATAGAGAGGAAGGGTAACTAAATAGATAGGCTCACCAAAATACCATGCCAGAAGAGGACAGGTAACATATATAACCAGACAGCTACTCTCTATAGGCGGTGCTTTCTGACACCAGGTAGGAAAATGTAACCAAGTCCAACCTATTCCCATCCCCACCAAAGAGAGAAGAAAAGCCTCGCGAGGCATCAGGGGAAGAATCACTCCTCCCAGAGTTGCCAGGCCAGACCCCCCACGAAACTGGAGAAAAATTGGCCAATTGTGTCCAGAAATTGCTGCCAGAGCTGTGAGAGTAACGGCATGAGGGGGCATTTTGAGAGCCTTAGCAAAAATTACTGGGATTGCACCTTTAAGTATATCGAAAATAGCTACTCCAATCCCCAAGGAGGCTCCGACCGTTAACATCACATTCCTGGCTCCAGCATTACCTGAACCCAATTGTCGTATATCGGCTCCCTTCTTCCACTTTGTAATATAGTATGCAGAAGAGAGCGAGCCCAAAAGATATGCGCCAACTACTAAACCAATTTGTCTTAATATTGCTGTTTCCATCGCCTCTTGATTTTATAAAATATCTATTTTTCTGTCAAGCATTTTTAATAGGTTTCTGAAAAAGATTTTCTTTTAGTCTGTTCCCGATTGAAAATCGGGACGGGCCCAAAGGGCGTGGTCCCGATGAATCCCGCTCCTGAGAGCAGGGGCTGGATGAATCGGGAC
>DATKVN010000095.1 GCA_035530055.1 bacterium
GGTAAGAGGCTCCGTAGAATCAACAGATGGCGACTTGAAGTTAATCTCCACTCTATTTTCTGACAAGGCTGGCAAGTTGAGAGAAATAGGAGGTACTCTTCGGGGTAAAATCGATTTTTCCAACCTCTCCTTGAGTGACTCCTGGTGGGAGAATGTTAAAGCTAAAGGAGCAGTTTCCATCGTTCAGCCCAGGGTCGGCCAGGTCTCTTTTGACGAATTAGCTTTCGCATTTAACATAACCGAGCAGGTACTGAGTGTAGATAAATTTCGCTTTTCCCGGGGGACGGGGGAGGTAACAGGTTCTGCCCAGGGGGGAACGAGAAAGGGTAAGCAGAATACAATAAATATAGATACTGAATGGCAAGATTATCCAGTAAGTTTTTCTTCTGGGAAACAGGTTAAAAAAGATGAAGATTCTAAAAGGAATATGGCTATACCCGGGAGAAGATTAAAGGAGAATAGAGTCAACGGCAGCCTCAATTTTAGAGGGAAATTGGCCTGGAAAAAGGACTGGGGAATTCGTGGTTATTTTTCAGGTAAGGATTTTAAATATAATGAAGAACCGTTAGAACCAATCGGTGCGAACCTATCCCTGAATAGAAAACTTGCCCATCTTTCTTCTTTCCATTGTGGGAATGATTTGAAAGGTGAGTTCACGATTGAGGCAGGTAAACAGAAAACCATAAGCGGTGGCATAGAAGTGGATACCGTGAAAGTTCCCCGTTTTCTCCGTTTGATATTTGGAACTGAGGGAGAGAAAACTTTGGTTGATGAGATTAGAGGAAGTTTACATAGTAAGATAGTTTTTAAAGGCCTTTTGGAAAATCCTCAAATTAATGGCTATGTAGACATTGAACAGGGAGTTTTTTCCACTACAAATTTCCTGTTTAAGTCAACATTTAATTATAATAGAAGAGGAATCAATTTAGAATCGGCAGAACTGAAATTTGCTCCCGGGGGCAGAGTTTTGGCTAAGGGTAAGATAGATTTCAACAAACTTGAGCCTCTGGAAATTAATGTTGCCCTGGAGCACCTCCAGTTGAGTAGAGTGCAAAGTTTATTTTATGAAAGAAATTTGAACACTTTTGGGGAGGTTAATGGAAATCTCAATTTCCGTGGCACTTTCGCTCGTCCTCACTTAAAAGTGGAATTAGAATCGGAAAATAGTGGAGTAAATAGTTTCCATGTGGATACCATTAAAACAGACTTTAGGGTGGAGAAGGTCCTTGGAGATAAGGATGAAAGGATAGAATTAGTGTTCGATTCTTTTTCGGCAGGTTTTGGAGGGAGTCTCCTACGATTTGCTCCGGAAGGCAAAGTTCGATTTTCGCCTTCCAGGAAGTTGGTCGACTTTTCGCTCCTTAGTGAATTTCGCAACATAAATTTCGCAAAAATGTCTATTTTTGGTAGTGCTGAATTAAGGGGAACTGCCAATTTCTCCACGAACTCTCCTGTCCTGGAAGTGATGCTCACCACCAGGGACCTGTGGGTGAATCGCCACAATTTTGAAACCGCAAAGTTAAGGCTTTCTTATCGAAACAGAAAGCTATTTTTCCTGCCGCTGGCCAAAGAAACTTTTCAGGTGTTGGGAGAGATAGACTTCGAACGTGTGGATAGTTTCAATGTAAAACTACTCGAATTTTTTCAAGGCAAAGATAGACTGGTAACTATTAACGGGAATGCTGACCTTTCTGGACCAATCGATCTAACTGTCCAGGGAAGAAAGGGAAAGATTGCTGCCAGTCTCATAGGAGAACTCCTAAATGTGAAAATTCCGTTCACAGGAAGTAGTGGGTTTGACCTCAAACTCAGCCGGACTTCAATAGAGGGAAAAAAGGGAAAATTCTATGACTCTTTACGGATGGAGGGGGAAATAGATGTCGCTAATGGCTCGATAGGAAATCTTCTATTTGACGATTTCCGCGCTCTCATCAAGGCAGATGGTGATAGTATAAGTCTAAGGGAATTGACAATAAATAAGAAAGAAGAATATGCGATTAAATGTTGGGGAACTATTCCTTATCCCAAAGAGGAAAAAGATGGTAGAGAAATAGAGTTTTCTTTACAAATGTTTGATAGCAGGGCGGGCATGTTACGTGTTCTGACCAGGGAAATAAGTGATACCAAAGGGCAAATGGAAGCATTCCTTCATATTACCGGGACACGAGAAGAGCCTCTTATAAATGGATATTTTCGTGTCAAAGAGGCTACTCTCTACGGCAGGGAGATATTTAAGAGGATAGATGATCTGACCTGCGATATCTCAGTTAAGGATAGTAATATAGTTATCAACCGGATTAATGGCCAGATAAAAAAGGGAGAAATGGACCTCAAAGGAGAGATAGCTTTGGCTGGCTGGAAGGTGGATAATCTCGATGTGGTTTTTGAGAACAAGAGAGACTATGGGATTCCCCTTAAAATACCTTTTCTGAAAATACCTCAGAGTTCATTTTTTGGTCGTCTCCTATCTGAGACTCCTTGTTCCCTGGAGTTGAAGGGGAAAATCCATGCATATGGAACTCGCCAGTCGTATAATTTAGTAGGAGCAATTGAAGTGGAAAATGCCCAGTTTACTTATCCTCCCAGAGCCGAGGATGCCAAGGATCTAAATTTAGATTTTCTCAAGCCCGCGGTTTGGAATCTGGAGGTTAATGCGGGCAAAAATACCTGGTATAAAAATAGATTTGCTGAAGCCCAGGTACAAGGACAGATGAAGCTCACTGGCCCAACTGAGGAGTTAACCGTTAACGGAACTCTTACATCCGTCAAAGGAGAGATAAGTTATCTGGGAGCTATCTTCAACGTGAAAGAGGCCACTGTGGAATGTATAGATGATGAGCTCTTTTTACAGGTTAGGGCGGAGTGCCCTGTGGAAGATGATACCATTATGTTAGTGGTAGAGAGGGGAAAATGGGGAAGGATTAAGCCAAAATTTACCTCCAGAAGTGATCCGGAAATGAGCGAGCAGGAAGCACTGGTTAAGGCTACTGGTTTGGATTCTTTAAGGCTCTCTCCACAGGAAGGGGATGCCTTGTTGAGGAGGGAACTGTTGAAGTTAATCGATAGCAGCCTGGCCAGCCCCTTGATCAAGTCAATTCTGAAATCGACGGGCATGGTAGATGTGGTTAAGGTTGAAACTACCCTTGCCCAGAAGACAGGGGAAAGATTAAATTCTCCAGAAGCCGCAAAAGGAAAGGAGGGAAAAAGCCTTTTAGAAGGTACGAAAATAACTTTGGGTAAGTATCTAAACACTAATTTATATCTGGGTTACAAGTTGCAATTCGAGGAAGGATACCTGAATAGGCTCGAATTACGGCATGAACTGGAGCTGTTATATAGACTTAAAAGAGGAACTTCTTTGAAAGGCAGACTGGGAGAAGAGGAGAGATATTTGGGAGTAGAAAGACAAATAAGATTTTAAATATTTACATTTTCCGGAAAATTTGATATTATAGTAAAATATTCTAAATAGTAGATAATTTTGAATACAATGATGAGAAAGTTTACAGTCCTATTTTTTTTCTTTATGTTCCTTCTTTCCGGTTATCTCTTTTCCAGTCCTGTAGAGATAAGAGAAATCGAAATAACCGGGAATAAGAATATAGAAACCAAGAAGATATTAAAAGCTCTGGGGATAAAAAAAGGCGATGAATATTCAGAAGAAAAAGTAAGCGAGGGCTTACAAAACATATATGAACTGGGGTTCTTTGAGGATATTACCATTGAAGTCTTTGAGGTTGAGGAAGGAGTAAATGTTACCTACGTTGTAACTGAGAAGCCCCTGATTAAGCGGATAGAATTTAAAGGGAATAAAGAATTCTCTGATAGCAAATTAAAGAAAGAAATAGAATCAGAAGAGAAAGAACCTTTTGCTAACAGGAAAATGCAAGAGGATACCGAAAAGATTGCTACCCTTTATAAGGAAAAGGGTTATGCCGATATAAAAGTGGAGCCTTATACAACGGAAGACGAGAAGAATGGAATGGTGACAATGACTTTCTTTATTACCGAAGGCAAACAGATTAAGATAGGGAAAGTCAATTTAATTGGGGTAGAGGCATTTAATACGAAAAAAATAAAGAAAAAAATGGAGACCAAAAAGGAAAAGTTTTTTAAACAGGGACTACTGGATGAGGACCTGAGAACGATAGAAGCCTATTACAAAGATAGAGGATTCCTGAAAGTTCATCTGGGAACACCTATGGTCGTTCGCGATGAGGAGGAAGCGAAGATTTTTGTCACGCTTTTTGTTTATGAAGGCTTTAAATATACAGTGGGAGATATACAATTCCGAGACAATTATGTGGTTACTACGGAGGATCTGGAAAAAGACCTGGAAGTGAAACACGGAGAGATTTTCAGCCAGGCAAAGTTGGAAGAGGGCCTGTTTAATATTCAGGAGCGCTATGCAGAAAAAGGCTATATCCTGATGCGTTCCAATCCAGAATACTCTACCGATGATGAGAAAAAAGTAGTAAACCTCTTAATCACTATAAATGAGCAGGGGATAGTCTATCTTGACCGAATTTACTTGGGAGGGAATGTCATTACTAAAGATTATGTAATTAAGCGGGAATTCCTGGTAAAGGAAGGAGACCCGTTCAATGTTAAAAAGATAAGGCGAACACAGGAGAAACTATATAACCTCGGTTTTTTTTCAGATATTGCAATTGAGATTGGTGAAACTGGTGACCCCTATAGAGCAAACCTCATCTGTGAGGTAACCGAGCAAAGGACGGGATTACTCAGTATGGGAGCAGGGTACAGCTCGCAAGATGGACTTTTAGGCACCCTTCAGCTTACTCAGAGCAACTTTTTGGGCAGAGGACAGAGAATAGATTTAATGCTGGAGTTTGGTAAGAAAAAGACCAATTATCAGCTCAGTTTTACTGAGCCATGGTTTTTAGGAAGACATGTCCTTTTTGGTATTAGTGCCTACGATACAGATAGAGACAGAGACTACTATAGAGAAGAGAGGGCTGGCGGAAATATCAGAATAGGTCCCCATCTAACAGATATTCTTAGTCTCCGCTTCACTTACACTTATGAACGGGTAAAGGTATACGATGCACTTGCTGATTGGGCAGAAGAAGGAAAAAAGGATAGCAGTAGTTTTACTACTTATTTAATAAGAGACAGCAGGGATAATATATTCGATGCTTCCAGAGGTTCTCTGAATTCTATCTCTCTTCAGGTCTCTGGAGGTATCCTGGGAGGGGATACTGATTTCGTTAAAACTTTTACCTCCAATAGTTGGTTTTTCCCTACATTCTGGCGCTTTGTTCTGGCGATTCAATTGAGGTATGGGATTGCTAGTAGTTTTCCTCACTCTACAGGAGTGCCAATTTATGAGCGGTTCTATGTGGGTGGGGCCGATAGCGTAAGAGGTTATGACTACAGAGGTGAGATCGGGCCTGACGAGGGAGGAGTGACGATGTTTGTAAGCAACGTAGAATATAAGTTTCCCATAGTTAAGGAAAAACTTCGCACTATTTTGCAGGGAGCAATCTTTATTGATATGGGAGGGAGCTGGAGGAAAGGAGATGTAAACTTTACCATAGGCTCAAGGGAGAATCAATTAAAGATGGGGATAGGAGCAGGAATCCGGTTCCAGACTCCTTTTTTCCCTGTCCGTCTCGATTGGGGATATGGATTAAATCATAAACCGGGAGAAGACAAATCCCAGTGGTATTTCACAATGGGCCAATCCTTCTAAGGTGATGGAAGAAATGGAGAGTTCATGATGAAAAGAATTTCGCTTTTTTTCTTTGTTTTTTCTCTTTTCTACTTTTTCCCTTTTACACTTCCTGATGTAAGAGCAGTAATGCTTTCTTCGGAAAGAATTGCTTATGTAGACATAGATAGAGTCTTTGATGAATATAAAGGCATTAAACAAGCGAAAGAAAAGATAGAAAGAGAGATTGAAACGAAGAGAGGCGAGATAGCTAAACTGGAGAAGGAGATAAGAGATTTAGAATTTGCCATGAGGGAAAAGGAAAGAGTAGAACCAGTAGCTATCACGGGATTGGCCGAAAAAGAGGTGGAAATTTCTACTGGACCAGTTATCCCCAAACCACTTCCTGAAGAAATAATTAGACTGAATAAGGAAAAGCTTAATAAGATGGTAAAGAAAATGAAAGAGGAATTAGACAGGCTTGAGAAAGAGATGCCCCATCAGATTTTAGGAAAGATTTACGATGTGATTAGAGAGATTGCTCAGGCTGAAGGTTATGCTATCATTTTGGATAAGAAAAATATTCTGTATAGCGAAATAGAAAATGACCTCACTGAAAAAGTTATACAGATGTTGAATTTAGGTGAGTAAAAAGGAGTAGCGAAGCAAAGCTTCGCCTGCTGGACTCCTCCCGAAAGGGAGGTTTGGGCGACCACAAGGGTCGCCCCTACGCGATTCGCAAGGACTCCAGAATCTTTGGAATTCTCCCGAAAGCAAAGATTACGCTTTGGCGTGCCTTTTTGGATGTGGAGTAAGTTTGATGGGAATGACTTTAAAGAAAATTGCTGAGCTTGTTGGTGGTGAACTCTCCGGGGATAGTAACATAGCAATCGAAGGAGTGGGTAGTCTGATAGAAGCAGAAAAAGGCGAGATTACATTCTTGGCAAGTTCCCGGTACAGGAGTCAGGTATTAAAGACTAAGGCTTCAGCTATTATTATCGGTGAGGGAGTTGAGCTACCAGAGATTCCTTCAATACGGACAAAGAATCCCTATTTAGCTTTTGCCCAGGTAATGAAAGTGTTGGTTCCTCCCAAAAAACTACCCAGGGGAATAGACAAAACCAGCATTCTTGGTAAGGGAGTGAAATTAGGTAAGGATGTTGCCATTGGAGCTTACGTGGTTATTGGAAAGGGCGTGGTGATTGGAGATAAGACTGTAATTTTTCCGGGGACCTACATTGGGGATAAAGCTGTGATTGGGAAGGATGGGCTAATCTATCCAAATGTTACTGTGAGAGAAGAAGTTATTATAGGCGATAATGTAATTATTCACCCCGGTGCAGTTATTGGTGCGGATGGATTTGGTTATGCCACTGAAAAGGGAAAACATCATAAGATTCCCCAGGCGGGAACTGTGGAAATTGAAAATGGCGTGGAAATTGGAGCAAACGTTACTATCGACCGGGCAACTATGGGTAAAACCCTCATAGGTGAAGGGACGAAAATTGATAATCTTGTTCAGATTGGACATAATGTTAGAATAGGTAAAAACTGCCTTATAGTTTCCCAGGTAGGTATTTCGGGAAGTACGGTGATTGGTGATAATGTTGTCCTGGCTGGCCAGGCAGGGCTTGTTGGCCATATTACCGTTGGCGATAATGCAATTGTTGGTGCGCAGGCAGGAGTTACTAAAAGTGTTCCCGCCAATACTACTGTTTCCGGTTATCCTGCCCGGGAACACAAGATAGCCCAAAAGATAGATGCTCAATTAATTAGATTGCCGAAATTGTATGAACAGATAAAAGAGTTAAAACAAAATATAGAGAAAACAAGAGAAAAAATAAAGTGAAAACATCAGGTCGGTCGTCCTTTAGGGTGACGGAATCGGCACTCTCAAGAGTGGGTGACCAAAAAGTTATGGAGGAAATTATGGATTTACAGAAGACTATAAAAAGAGAGAGCACTTATTCGGGAATAGGTCTACACACTGGGAACATAACTTCAGTGACCTTTAAGCCAGCACTACCCAATTCTGGTATAAAATTTGTAAGGTCAGATTTACCAGGTAAGCCGGAAGTTGAAGCTAACATAAAGAATGTTATCAGTGTAGCACGAGGAACCACTCTGGGTAATGGCAGTTTCCAGATCCAGACGGTAGAGCATATTATGGCTACTCTATGCGGTTTGGGTATAGATAATCTCATCGTGGAAGTGAATGCTGGTGAACCTCCTGTGGCTGATGGTAGCGGGATGCCTTTTGTGGAGACTCTGGAGAAGGCTGGTTTCCAAGAACAGAATGTAGAAAAGAACTACTTTACGATAACTGAACCTGTCAAGTTTTCCAATGAAGATGTCCATCTGGTCGTTCTGCCATCGGATGAATTTAAAGTATCTGCTACCATCGATTACAAACATAAAATTTTAAAGAGTCAGTACGGCACGTTTACCATAACCAAAGAGATTTTCGAAAAGGAGATTGCTCCCGCCAGGACATACTGTTTTGAGCATGAAATCGAATCGTTGAAACGCCGAGGGTTGGCTCGCGGGGGTAATTTAGATAATGCGGTAGTAATTGGACAGGATGGCATTCATAATAAGGAGCTCAGATTTCCCGATGAATTTGTCCGCCACAAGATACTCGATTTAATAGGGGACATCTATTTAATAGGAAAACCTTTAAAAGCACACATTATTGCTATCCGCTGTGGACATGCTGCTAACATTGCTTTGACTAAAAGGTTAGGCGAACTCATAAAGAGATCTGCTGCTCGTCGAACGACTAAGACTTTTAAACAGGAAGGTTTTGAAGGAAAAGTCTTAGGTTTGGAAGAGATTCAGAATATAATTCCCCATCGTCCTCCTTTTCTATTTGTAGACAAAATAATTATGTCAGAGAATATGGTCAAAGCCGTGGGGTTCAAGAACATAACTATTAATGAGGAATACTTCAAGGGACATTTCCCTGACTATCCGATTTTGCCTGGCGTTCTAATTATAGAATCGATGGCACAGACTTCCTGTGTTCTCTTCTTGGCCCGTTCGGATCTCAGAAAGAAACTGCCCTATTTTATGGCGATTAAAGAGGTTAAATTTCGTAAGCCTGTCTTCCCTGGCGATCAGCTGCAGCTGGAAGTTGAAGTTACTCGTGCCCGGGTGAGAGGAGGAAAGATTAAAGGTAAGGCGTATGTTAGGAATGAATTGGTGGCTGAGGCCGAATTTATGTTCTCCTTGGTAGATAGGTAAATCGACAACGACAAGTAAGCAATGAGCATATACTACTAAACTTTTAGGAGAAAAAATGAACATTCACAAAACAGCTTTAGTTCATCCGGATGCAGTAATTGAAGAAGATGTGGACATTGGTCCATATACAATTATTGGACCGGATGTAAAGATTGGAAAAGGGACTGAGATTGGAGCTCGTGTAATAATCGAAGGAGATACTCAAATTGGCCAAAATTGTCAGATATGGACAGGAGCCATAATTGGAAATTTACCGCAGGATTTAAAGTTTAAAAGAGAAAAAACGAGAGTCATAATTGGTGAGAATAATGTTATCCGGGAGTATGTAACCATCAACCGGGGAACGACTTCTACAGGAGAGACAACCATTGGAGATAACAATCTCATAATGGCATATGCTCATATCGCTCATGATTGTGTAATTGGCTCTAACGTGATTTTAGCTAACGTAGCTACTCTGGCGGGCCACGTAGTGATTGAGGATAAGGCTATTGTGGGAGGGCTAACTCCAGTCCATCAGTTTGTGCGCATTGGCACATTGGGTATTGTGGGTGGAGGTTCTCGGGCAGCAAAAGATGTACCTCCCTATTGTATGGCAGCAGGGACACCCATTAGAATTTTTGGATTGAATACAGTGGGGTTACAAAGAAACAATTTCCCCAAGCATGTTAAAGCCCAGCTAAAGAGAGCCTACAAGGTTCTCTTCCGTTCCAAATTAAACACTACGCAAGCTTTGAACGTTTTGGAAAAAGAGTCAAACATCTCCGATGAATTGCTTCATATGGTCGCCTTTATTAAAGAATCTGAGAGGGGAATCTGCAAAGAATGAAGATAGAGAATAGAAAGATTGGATTGATTGCTGGTAATGGGAATTTCCCTTTGATTTTTGCACAAGAAGCGAAGAGAGTAGGAACAGAGGTGGTCGCTCTGGCAATAAAGAAAGAGACGAGTCCCAGCCTGGAAAATTTAGTAGATAGAATCCACTGGGTCAATGTAGGACAATTGGGTGACCTGATTGAGATTTGTAAGAAAGAGGGGATAACCAGGGCAGTGATGGCCGGGCAGGTTAGACACACCCGCCTGTTCGGTCAGCTAAAGCTGGACGCAAGAGCTAGGGCTCTTTTGGCTGGAGTGAAGGATAAGAAGGCTAATTCTCTACTGGGAGCAGTGGCTGATGAGTTGTTGAGGGAGGGGATAGAACTAATAGATTCAGCTACCTATCTTTCCCACCTTTTGCCCTCTCCCGGTATTTTGACCCGCCGCAAACCTACTCAAAAGGAATGGCGAGATATCGAGTTTGGTCATAAGATGGCTAAAGAGATTGCTGGCCTGGACATCGGGCAGACAGTGGTGGTCAAGGACCAGGCCGTTTTAGCAGTGGAAGGAATGGATGGAACAGACAGCACCATAAAAAGGGGAGGGAAATTAGGCAAAGGAGATGTTGTGGTAGTGAAGGTAAGTAAACCCCAACAGGATAGGAGGTTTGACCTTCCCATTGTTGGTGAGAGGACAGTAGAAGTATTGAAACAGGCTAAAGCAAAAGTACTCGCTTTTAGTGCCCGCAGTACAATATTATTGGATAGGGAGAAAGTGGTTAAAAATGCCAACCAGAATGGTATTTCCCTGGTGGCAGTAAAAGAAGAAGAAAGTTAGAAATCTAGGTAGTGTGGGGCTTTATGCCCGTAAGAATTACGCCCATAAAGGGATACACTACGCACGAATTTTGGAGAGAGGAATGGTTAGAGTTGGTGTGATTGGGGTTGGCCATATAGGTGCGCATCATGCCCGGATTTATTCGCAAATCCCAGATGTAGAGTTGGCAGGAGTTGTAGATATTGAGCAGAAAAGAAGAGAGAAGCTCGCTCGAGAATATAATACAACTCCATATGCAAGTTATAGAGAGATTTTCAATAAGGTCGATGCAGTAAGTGTTGTGGTGCCTACCGATTTGCATTATCCTGTGGCAAAGGATTTTCTGGAAAGAGGCGTTCACTGTCTGGTAGAAAAGCCGATTACTCCCACTCTGGAAGAGGCTGAAGACCTGGTGAGTATAGCGCGCAAGAAGAATTTAATTTTACAGATAGGACACATTGAGCGGTTTAACAGCGCAATATTGGAGGCACAAAAATATATCAAGGAGCCAAAGTTTATCGAAGCTTACAGACTTGGACCTTACGACCCACGCACTTCCAACATTGGAGTAGTGCTTGACTTGATGATTCACGATATCGACATTGTGCTCTATCTGGTACGCTCACCAGTGAGAAGTATCGATGCTATTGGCGGTAGTATCCTCTCTCAGAATGAAGATATTGCCAATGCCAGAATTAATTTTCAGAATGGCTGTGTAGCTAATATATCAGCAAGCCGGGTTTCCTTGGAAAAGTTTCGTAAGATTAGAATATTTCAAAAGGATGTCTATATTTCGTTAGATTATGCTAAGCAGAGTTTAAAAATTTATCAGAAAAAGGAAAAAGAAATTAAATCAATGAAGGATATGATGGTTTTGAGACCGCAACTGAAGAAGACAGACCCCTTGAGAGAAGAGTTGACACATTTTACTCAATGTGTGGAGAGAGGCAGGAAGCCCTTGGTTTCTGGCAAACATGGTCGGGACGCTCTGGAGATTGCTTTGGAAATTCTCAAGAAAATCAAGGAAAATTTGGGATAAGCGATGGTTAAGAAACTATTCATTGTAGCCGGTGACCCATCGGGAGATTTGCACGGCGCAAATTTAGTAACTGCGCTGAGAGAAATATCCTCCCAGATAGAGATAAATGGATTGGGTGGTGAGAGGATGGAGAGGGCTGGAGTAAGGCTTCTGTATAGACTTACTGAATTGGCAATTGTGGGCTTTAGTGAAGCAATTAATAATATACTTGCTCTTCGTCAGATCTATAGAAAGACAGAAGAGTTCCTAAGAAAGGAGAAGCCGGATATAATTGTGTTGATCGATTATCCTGGTTTCAATCTAAGGTTGGCAGGTTTAGCTAAGAGACTGAAGATTCCTTTGATTTACTATATTGGTCCCCAAATCTGGGCCTGGAGACATGGGAGAATTAAGGGTATAGCGGAATTGGTAAATAAGATGCTGGTGATATTTCCTTTCGAAGAAGAGACATACAGGAAGGCAGGAGTGGATGTTTCCTTTGTCGGTCATCCCCTGTTGGATACTATTCAGCCAACCAAGAGTAAAGAAGAAGTTTGTCGAAAGTATGGGCTGGACTCTAATTCCCCCATTATTGGGCTCATGCCCGGAAGCAGAAAACAGGAGATAGAGCGTCTTCTTTCAGTTATGTTAGAGGCTTCCCGAAGGATAGCTGAAAACAGGAAAGTGCAATTTGTCTTGCCCTTGGCGGGCAATATACCTATGAATTACATAAAAGAGCGCATAACAGAATTTGAAAAAAATAGACTTAACCGAACGAGGATTTCTAAAAGTCAAAAAGAAGAAAAACCTCCTCTTCCTATACTGGTAGTGCGGGATGAAGATTATAATATAAGGAGAACATTGACCTTGGCTCTGGTAGCTTCTGGAACAGCTACTTTAGAGAATGCCTGTCTGGGTATTCCCATGATTATAATTTATAAAGTTTCACTTTTCAGTTATCTACTGGCGCGACTTCTAATAAGAATTCCCAGAATTGGTCTGGCCAATATTGTAGCGGGAAAAAGGGTGGTCCCCGAATTTATTCAGCAAAAAGCTCGGGCAAAAGATATTGCTAAGGTAGCCTGCCACTGGTTGAGTAATCCAGGCCTTATGCGAGAGACCAGAAAAGAACTTAAAAGGGTTAAAGAAAAGTTAGGAACTCCCGGAGCATCTAAGAGAGCGGCAAAAATTATTCTGGAGGAGGCCATAGCGAGCAACTAATGGACCTTTTAAAGAGACTATTTGCATATGTCAAACCCTACAGGATACGTTTCTTAGAAGCGATGGTCTGTATGGCCTTAGTTGCTGGGCTAACTTCACTTCTAATGTATTTGATAAAGCCGACATTCGATAAAATCTTTACTCAAAAGAATCCACAGATGATTCTTTATATTGTCTTGATTATTATTGGTTGTGCCCTGGCTAAAGGGATATTTCAATACTACCAGTCTTATCTGATGGCTTATATCGGTCAGAGAACAATAATGGATATAAGGAACAAACTTTACAGCCACCTGCAAAGTCTGTCTTTGGACTATTTCATTCGTCAGAGGACAGGCCAGATTATTTCTCGTTTAACTAATGATGTTATGTTGCTTCAAAGAGCAGTTGTTGGTGTTCCGGCAAATTTAATTCGTGGAGGTTTGACTATCATAGGCTTGACTGCACTTCTTTTCTATTTGCATTGGCGGTGGGCAATCGTAATTATGATTGTTTTCCCTCTGGTTACCCTGCCCTTAAGGAAATTTGGGAAAAGATTGCGGAAGATAAGCAGAAAGAGCCAGGAGAAGATGGCTGACATCTATTCTTTACTGCAGGAAAAAATCCTGGGAATGATGATGATTAAATCTTTCTGTATGGAGAAGGCAGAAGCGGAGAAGTTTGAACAGGAGAATAGAAATTTCTTTAAAATTATTATGAAAGCGATGCGGATAGTAGCCATTCAATCGCCGGTTATGGAATTTATTGCCACTTTGGGGATGGTAAGCGTTTTAGCTATTGCTGCTTACGAGGTTATAAAGGGAAAAACTACTATAGGAACTTTCTTCGCTTTTATTGGCGCTATCTCTACTATGTATAAACCGGTAAAGAATTTCGCCGGCCTCAATGAACAGATTCAACAAGCCTTAGCTGCCAGTGAAAGAATTTTCTACGTTTTAGATACAAAGTCTTTTGTGGTAGAGCTTCCCCATGCTAAAGTCCTTCCCCCCTTGAGAGAAAAGATAGTCTTGGAAAATGTTTCTTTCTCTTATCCCCAGGAGGGTTCTTCGAGGGAAAATGACCTTGTCCTGGAGAACGTTAATTTGGAAGTTTCCAAAGGAGAAATATTAGCTCTGGTTGGCCCTAGCGGAGGCGGAAAAACTACCATAGCCAATCTGATTCCTCGTTTCTACGACCCCACAAAGGGAAAGATTACAATCGATAGTCAAGATATAAGAGAGGTAAGCCTGAAATCGTTGAGAGGGCAGATGGGCATTGTCACCCAGGAAACAATTCTGTTTAATGATACAGTCAGGAATAATATTGCCTATGGTGATCCACAAGCTTCCTTGGAGAGGATTGAGGCTTCAGCCCGCATTGCTAATGCCCATGAGTTCATAATGAAGCTTCCCCAGGGTTACGAAACGGTTATTGGCGAGAGAGGAGTGAAGTTATCCGGTGGACAAAAGCAGCGAATTACCATTGCCCGGGCTATCCTTAAAGACCCGGAAATCCTGATTTTTGATGAAGCAACCTCTTCATTAGATTCAGAATCTGAACTTTTAGTTCAGGAAGCATTGGATCGCCTTATGAAGGATCACACCACCTTCGTAATAGCACATCGTCTATCAACAATTCGGGAAGCAGATAGGATTATTGTGGTCGATCGCGGCAGAATTGTAGAAGTGGGAAGGCACCAAGAGTTGATGAACAGGAGTGGATTATATAGGAAGCTTTATGATCTGCAATTTAGAGAGGACTTTTCTCTTATATGAGGATTAAAATCTTTCTTTTTCTTATGGGCTTCCTTTTACTCAGTCACTCATCCCTTTTTGGCTACCCCGAGAGGGATGTTTATGTCATTCCCATTAGAGGAGTAATAGACTTAGGCCTTTCCAGTTTTGTCAGGCGAGTAGTTCAGGAAGCGAAGGAAAAAGAAGCTCAGTGTATTATCCTGGAACTGGAGACTTTCGGAGGCAGGGTAGACGCAGCTACCGAGATCAGGGATACTCTCTTCGAAAGTGATATAAACACAATTGCTTTTGTTAACAGAAGAGCCATATCTGCTGGAGCTCTGATAAGCCTGGCTTGTCGGCATATTGTTATGGCCCCGGGCAGTACCATTGGAGCAGCCACTCCCGTGGTCATGGCTCCGGGAGCTACAAAGACCCAGCCTACCGACGAGAAAACAATTTCTTATGTGCGAAAAGAGTTTAAAGCTACGGCAGAAAGGAATAACCATCCTACAGCTTTGGCAGAAGCTATGGTCGACCCGGATGTGGAAATAAAAGGGGTAATTGAGAAAGGTAAGCTTCTGACTCTTACCACAGAGGAGGCCTGGAAACTTAAGTTAGCAGAGCATAAAGTCTCAAAAATTGAAGAAATTCTCACCCTTTACGGGGTAGAGGATGGAAAAGTGGTGAGGGCTTCGATAACCTGGTCAGAGAAACTAGTAAGGTTTCTCACTCACCCCATGGTAAGTGGTCTTCTTCTTACTTTTGGGTTTTTAGGGATATTTTTTGAATTGAGGATACCAGGCTGGGGAGTGAGTGGTACAATCGGGCTAGTCTGTTTGGCGCTCTTCTTTGGCGCCCAATATATGGTAGGCCTGGCCCAATGGATTGAGCCGGTTCTCTTTATTGTTGGGGGAGTTTTACTAGTTTTAGAATTACTTGTTATCCCTGGTTTCGGTATTGCAGGAGTATCAGGTGTCCTGCTTATTGTAGCCAGTCTCTTCCTCTCACTGGTTAAAGAGCCTTTGCCCAAGACACCTGTAGATATTTCTCGCCTCCTCCAGGCAACTTATGTGGTGGCTGCCTCCTTGATCGCTACTTTCCTGGTAGCCACTCTCAGTTTCGCATTTATGCCCAAAATTCCCCTTTTGAGTAAATTAATTTTGACTTCAGAAGAAAAGAGAGAAAAGGGATTCCGTTCTGCGCCAGTAGAGCTGGAAAAATTTATAGGAAAGCAAGGTATAACACTGACTATGCTCAGGCCTGTAGGTAAGGCTCAATTTGGAGATACAATTCTGGATGTGGTGAGCGAAGGCGAACTTATAGAGAAGGGAAAACAAGTAAAAGTGATGAAGGTGGAAGGAAACAGGATAGTGGTTTCCGAAGTGGAGATATAAGAAAAGAAATGAAGCTAAGCTTATCTCTATATCTGGCAGGTTTGGTTCTAATTTGTTTTGAAGTTTTTGTTCCTGGAGGGATTCTGGGAACGATTGGGTTCTTTTTAATCGTAGGCTCTATATGGATTGCTTTCGTTCAACTTGGTAGTGTTGGGGGCTCCTATTTCTTAGTTGGCGGTTTGGTGTTGGCTATGGTGAGCGTCTATTTAGTAATGAAGTTCGGGACTAAGACAAGATTGTCCAGGAAACTATTCCTTCAGTCGACAGAAAAAGGCTTCCGCTCTACTTCGAAAAATTTAGAAGACCTAAAAGATAAAACTGGTATTTCGCTGACTATCTTGAGACCCTCTGGCAAGGCATTAATAGATGGTGGAAAGGTCAATGTGGTAAGTGAGGGAGTATTTCTACCCAAGGGTTGTAAGATAAAGGTGGTGATGGTGGAAGGGAATAGAGTTGTAGTCAGAAGAATAAACGAAGAAAAGGTAGTCTGAGTTTCAGAAATTAAAAGATAGTTTGTTCGTCGCCCGGGAATTTCTTGACGTGGAAAGGTCTGGAGTCCTCCCGAAAGAGGCTGTGTCATAATTAGATTTTTTGTTTGGTAGCCGCAACCTTTAGGTTGCGTTCTCGACGGAGAAATTACGCAGGCTGAAGCCTGCGACTACCCAAAACAGGGTTGCGACACAGCCTCGAAAGGGAGGGCTTAAAACGGAACCCTTGTTTTCGCAAGGACTCCATATCACAAACTATCTTTTAAATAGATTTTGACAATTCTTGGTTTGGACGATAAAAACGAAAGGTTTATGGGAGGTGAGAAATGGTACAGTTTTTAATTGGATTGGTAGTAATAGTCGGAGTTATTTTTGCCATAATGTTCCTCTACTTTCTGAACATTTGGGTCAGGGCTGTGGCATCGGGTGCCCACATTTCCATATTTAATCTTTTGGGAATGAAGCTGAGGGGCATTTCTCCAGCCCTGATAGTCAATGTAAAGATTATGGCAGTTAAGGCTGGCTTGCAGGTAGAGACCAGTGAACTGGAAGCCCATCATCTTGCCAGAGGAAATGTAATGCGAGTAGTTCAGGCACTAATTGCTGCTGATAAAGCCAATATACCATTGGACTTCAAACGTGGTGCAGCAATCGACCTTGCGGGAAGAGATATCTTAGAAGCAGTCCATATGAGTGTAATTCCCAAGGTAATCGATGCTCCCGATCCCTCAAAAGGTAGGCCAACAGTAGATGCTGTAGCTATGGATGGTGTTCAGCTTTTGGCAAAGGCAAGAGTTACAGTGAGAACAAACTTAGAGAGATTAGTGGGAGGGGCAGGAGAAGATACGATTATCGCTCGAGTTGGTGAGGGCATTGTTACCACCATCGGTTCTGCGGAAACCCATAAGAAAGTTCTGGAGAATCCGGATTTGATATCTCAAAAGGTATTAGCAAAGGGGCTGGATGCAGGCACAGCATACGAAATTCTCTCCATAGATATTGCCGATGTGGATGTAGGCAAGAATATCGGAGCAGAGTTACAACAGAGACGGGCAGAGGCTGACCTGCAGATAGCCAAAGCCAAGGCTGAAGAGAGGAGAGCAATGGCGGTAGCTCGGGAGCAAGAGATGAAAGCCCTTGTCGAGGAGATGAGAGCAAAGGTTGTGGAAGCTGAAGCTGAAATTCCCAAAGCAATGGCTTACGCTTTCAGAGAAGGCCGCCTGGGAGTTATGGACTACTATAATTTTAAGAACATTCAGGCAGATACAAAAATGAGGGAGTCTCTGGCAGAAAGACCAGAAAAGAAAGAGAAGAAGTAGGTATGCTCGGGATTTGGTTCGCTCGCTGACAATTTTTTGTAAGCATACCGATTAAGAATCGGGATGCGGATTAGGGGGTTTGGGGGAAATAATCTGATTTCCCCCAAGGGGTGACAGTGAGCCCCGATGGAATCGGGGTGAACGCCAGAGGGGTGAAACCCCTATGGAAGTATTCCCGAAGGGAATATCTTCTTTGAGCACCGCCAAAAATCTCAGGAGTTTATCCCGTCTTCGCGGGACTAAACTCTGATCTTCGATTTTTGGCTAAAAATTCTAATGCTCGCTACACCAAATCCTCTCGCATTAGGGGCATAGGTCGTCTTCGTTTTTTGGCTGAAATTCCAATAATTCTTCACAAACTATCTTTTAAATATCGATAAATAAGCAAAGCAAAAGATGGAGTGGATATGGAAGGTATAGAAGTAATCTTCTGGGTAGTTTTAGCACTGGTATGGTTAATATCAGGCAGTTTATTAAGGAAGAGGTCTCGCAGGGAAAAAGAACGTCTCCAAGGGGAAAGGGAGGCTTATGCAGAGACTGAAGAGGAGACAGCGGGAATGTTTCCCGAAGAAGAGTTAAGTGAAGTTTTTAAGGTCTTGAGAGGTGAAGAAAAAGGTATTCCTGTTAGTGAACAGCCTCACATTATTCTCCCTCCAGTGGAAGAACCAGAAGTTACTGAGACTATGGGAGTAAAAAAATTGCCCGAAAGAGAAATTAAAGTGCCTCCTGTTCTCGAACCGAGTTCTGAAGTGGAAGAACTGGAAATCGAGTTAGAGGATTTAGAAACCCTGGGAAGGGGGATACTCATCTCTGAGATTCTCGGTCCTCCCAGGGCTAAAAAGCCATTCAGGAGAATTCGCTGAAGATTATAATTTTCCCTGAATTGTTAGATGAAAAATAAGAGAGAACCAACCCAAAAGGACAGGAGCAGGCTGAGAGTGTCAGTCATTATCTTTTTGGGTTTTTGTGTTTGGTAGAGCGCAAATTTCTGGTAACTGATTATCGGCTGGGAAAAGATCGACTAACTAATTACTACAAACTGGGAAATTGAAGGAGGCTTTGAGTGCATATTCCTCTGGTTGATTTAAAGCGTCAGTACTTGTCGATTAAGAAAGAGATTGATGGGGCTATTAAGGAAGTCATCGATAAGAGTGCCTTTATTATGGGAGAAAATGTGCAGGGATTTGAGAATGAATTTGCAAAATTTTGTGGAGTTAAATATGGAATAGGGACAAGTTCGGGAACCACTGCTCTTCACCTGGCACTGGTAGCTTGCGAGATTAAGCAAGGCGATGAAGTCATTACCGTTCCCTATACATTTATTGCTACTACGGAAGCAATATCTCATACTGGTGCGAAAGTTGTTTTCGTAGATATTGAAGATAGAAGTTATAATATGGATTCTGAGAAGATTGAACAGGCGATTACGGAAAAAACCAGAGCGATTATCCCCGTTCATCTATTTGGTCAACCTGCCGATATGGATAAGATTATGGAGATTGCTAAAAAGCACAATCTCGTTGTAATTGAAGATGCTTGCCAGGCCCATGGTGCCGAGTACAAAGGGAAGAAGGTGGGAAGCCTGGGAGATATTGCCTGCTTCAGCTTTTATCCCGGAAAAAATTTGGGCGCTTACGGAGATGCAGGGATGGCAATCACGGATAATCAGAAATTGGCAGAAAAGATGAGTTTATTGAGGAATCATGGTTACCAGAGAAAATATTACCACGAAATAGAAGGATATAATTATCGGCTGGACGCAATCCAGGCTGCGATACTGCGAGTAAAGTTGAGACATCTTGAGGAATGGACGGAAAAGAGGCGAAGAAACGCCAAATTATATGATGAATTACTCAAAGGGAGTGGAGTTAAAACCCCACTGGAAATGGAATATGCCAAACATGTCTATCACCTTTATGTAATTGGAATAGAGAAAAGAGAGGAATTGTACTTAAGGCTAAAGAAGAACGAGATTTCTACAGCCATCCATTATCCTCTACCTTTACACCTTCAACAAGCATACACTTACCTTGGTTATAAAAAAGGTGATTTTCCTATCTCTGAAGCCTGCACGGAAAGATTGCTTTCTCTTCCCATGTTTCCCGAATTGACTGAAGATGAAATTAAAAAAATTGTGGAGATAATAAGGAAAGAAAATTGAAACAAAAAACTCAAAATGTTTTAAAAATTCCCATTATTATCCTTTCAGGTTTTTATATTTTCTGGACCTACTTTTTCTATCGCAACTATTTTATTAAAGGGGGCTTTCTGGTTTCGTTGAAATGGATAGTTAATATCTTTTCCAATCTCCGATATCCGCACAATTTTAGTTTGGGCAGATTCCTTACCTCAACAGGTTACTACCTTTTGTTATTTGTTGGCTTGGGAATAATTTGTATGATTGCTTTTGGCATCGGCAGGAAGATTCTAAAGTTATTAAGGATTGAGGGAAAGTCTATATTAGAAAGTACTATTTTTGCTTTAGGCCTGGGATTTGGCTCTTTGTCATTAATGATGTTTGGCCTGGGTATTTTGAAGTTATACTATACATGGGTAATCTATTCTGTGTTGGGAGTATTGAGTGTTTTTTCATTTTTCGAAGTTAAGAAGGTTTGGAAACAGAAACCTAGATTACCGTCGCCTAAGACCGGACCTACAATGTTTACCATATTTTTTTGGGGAATGCTGGGAGTAGCTGCAGTAATAAATTTAGCCGGAGCTCTGGTCCCGGCAGTATTCTATGATTCTTTGGTATTTCATTTAGCAGTTCCCAGCCTGTACAAGATAAGTCATGGGATAAGATATATTGAAACCATATTCACCTCTCAATTCCCACAAAATATGCAAATGTTATATACCTTGAGTCTCTTATTAGGGACACATATTCTGGCGAAACTTATGCACTGGATAATGGGGATACTTGTAGTTCTACTGGTTTACACATTCGGCCGCAAGTATTTTAACTATCGGGTAGGACTACTAGCGGCAGCTATATTTTATACAATTCCTATGGTCGCCATGCAATCCCGCGTGACAGGAGTCGACCTTTGTCTGACTTTTTACGAGTTCCTGGCGGTCTTCGCCTTGGTGAATTGGTTTGTTATAAATGGAAGGGATGAGAAACAGAAGAGAGCTCGAGGCAGTTGGTTAATCACGGCTGGTATATTTAGCGGTTTGGCCATGGGAACAAAATATACTGCTATGTACGGTTTTCTTCTATTTGCTATTTCTATTTTCCTGATAACAATAATAGTACATAAGGAAAAAATAAAAATATCGTTTAAGAAAACTTTTCTATTTTGTGCTGTAGCTACAGCTCTATTCTCTCCCTGGTTAATAAAGAACACCGTTTATACGAACAATCCATTCCACCCATTTCTGAGTAGCATGTTCAAGAGTAAAAATTTTTACCTTGACTCTAAATACGCGCGTATAGATATTGAAGTGTACTTGAACAGGGGGGCTAAGAAATGGTCCACATACTCTACAAGGAATATAAAAGAGTGGTTGATATTTCCCTGGACTCTTACGAAGAAAGGCAATGATTCCAATTCTTTTGTTGGACCCATATTTTTATATCTGCTTCCTTTGTTGTTCTTTTTGAGAAAAGAGAGTCTGATCAAATTTTTGATTTTTTTGGGAGTAGCTTGGTTTTTTGCCTGGAGTTTGTTAGCCACCAGAAATTTAAGATATTTTATTTCCGGACTTACTCTATTTGGGATAATAATTTCCTATCTTCTAATAAAAGTTGAAAAGGAAAATAGATACTTTACAAAGATATTAATTTTTCTTGTTTTCCTTATGTTGATAAATAATATTGGCTGGAGTTTAATTATACTTACCAAGAACAAAGACCCCTGGGGCGTGGTTTTGGGCAGGGAATCGAGGGAGGAATATTTATATAGGGATAGCATAGGCTTTAACCTAATGCCCTATTATTTTCCAGTGGTCAAGTATATTAATGAAAATTTACCATTGGATGCAAAGGTTTTGTTTATAGGCGAAGCGAGAGGTTATTATTGCGAGAGAGAGTTTGTTACCAGTCTGGCCGAAGACCCCTACAGTATTGTTATCAGATTGGTGAGATCTTGCAAGGATACTGATGAGTTGTTAGAAAGACTTAAGAATTTGGGCATTACCCATGTTTTGTATAATCGAAGGGAGGGATATCGTCTAAAAGGGTACAAAATTTTCGATTGGCAAGATGAGGATTTTCCAATTTTCCATAAGTTCTGGAGGAACAACCTGAAGCTAATCTGTGCTGAAAAAGACGTTTATCTCTTCGAGGTCAGATATGAAGGAAATGAACGCATCAATTATGTGGAGATATACGAAACTCCGGAGATGGAGGGGTATATAATGGAGGCGAGAAACCGAATTGCTCGAAACAAGGTCGATCAAGCCTTCAATCTCCTGCAAAAAGCCAATAAGATAATGCCTGATTCAGCAGTAGTTCATTTCAATCTTGGTTTCGTATATATGAAGAAAGGAAACCTCGAACAAGCCATAAAAGAGTGTAAATATTCCCTTGTTCTCAATCCCTATGACGGGGACGCCGCCTTACTTTTGGGGTACTTATATTTTCGGAAGAGAGATCTAAATAATGCTTGGGAAAATTTCAAAAAAGTCATAGAATTGAAGCCAGATTCAGCTGAGGGTCACGGGAATTTGGGTTTAGTTTACGCTGAGATGAAAAAATATAAAGAGGCAATAGAGGAATTAAAGATAGCGGTGAAATTAGCTCCCAAAAATGAGAATTTCAGAAATCTGCTAACAAATCTGCAAGAAATATACTCAGTTGAAGAAAGGAGAAGATAATGAATGTAGCAGTTATAGGTGCAGGATACTGGGGTCCCAACCTGGCCAGAGTCTTTTTTGAGCTGCCGGGCTGTAATATCCATACAATTTGTGACAAGAAAAAAGAGCGCCTCGATTCTATCAAAGCATCTTTTCCGAATATAAAAACAACCCAAGACTACAAGATCTTACTGAAAAATCCTGAGTTAGAAGCAATTGCCATAGTCACCGAGGCGCAACATCATTATGAGATTGCCAAGGAATGCCTGCTTGCCGGTAAACATGTATTAGTGGAGAAGCCATTAGCTCTCAATAGTCACGAATGTGAAGACTTAATCGGCATTGCCAAAGCTAAAAATCGCATCCTCATGGTTGGACACTTGCTTGAGTACCATCCTGCAGTTCGTAAATTGAAAGAGCTCATAGACAGCGGAGAAATAGGGAAGGTCTACTACATTTACTCACAGAGGGTAAATTTAGGGGAAATAAGGCGTTATGAAAATGCATTATGGAGTTTTGGCCCTCACGATGTATCGGTCATACTCTATTTTTTAGGAGAAGAACCAGAAAGTGTAAATGCCCTTGGGGAATCTTATCTGCAAGAAAATATACAAGACGTCGTTTTTGTGAACTTACATTTTAAGGATAAAGGAATGGCTCAGGTTCATCTTAGCTGGCTTGATCCACATAAGATTAGGAAGTTCACCATTGTAGGAAGTAAAAAGATGGTCGTGTTTGATGACATGGAAAGTTCTGAAAAGATTAAAATCTATGACAAAGGAGCCGATTCCCCGGGAAAATACGTCTCCTACGGAGATTCCATCACATTAAGGATTGGCGACATCAGTATACCTAAGATAGATATGAAGGAACCCCTTAAAATTGAATGCCAGCATTTCTTAGACTGCATTAGGGAGAATAAACGCCCCTTGAGTGATGGAGCAGATGGTTTACGTGTAGTGCGTGTGTTGGAGGCAGCACAGAAGTCGATGGAGAATTACGGGACTTTAGTGAAATTGGAGGGATAGATGGGTCAAGAAGAAAAAAAAGATTATTTCGTGCACGAATCTGCATACGTAGATGAACCAGTTCAGATAGGGAAAGGCACCAAGATATGGCATTTTTCTCACATTATGAAGGGAGCACAGATTGGCGAGAATTGTAAAATTGGTCAAAATGTATATGTAGATACTAATGTGAAAATTGGAAACAACGTTAAGATTCAAAATAATGTCTCTGTGTATAAGAATGTCACTTTAGAAGACAGTGTTTTCTGCGGTCCGTCGATGGTGTTTACCAATGTGTTTAATCCTCGTTCTGATTATCCTCGTAGATTAGATGAATACGGGAAAACCTTAGTCAAACGGGGAGTAACCATTGGGGCCAATGCAACAGTCCTTTGCGGTATTACCATAGGAACATATGCATTCATTGGGGCAGGTGCGGTGGTAACAAAAGAGGTCCCTGATTACGCATTGGCTTATGGTAATCCAGCAAGGATTCAGGGCTGGATGTGTGAATGTGGCACCAAATTGCAATTTACTGATAATAAGGCAGAATGTCAAAAATGCCACAGGCGATATGAAAAAGAAGGAGAGCAAGTAAAGAAAGTGAAGTGATTCTCCAGGTATAAGAATGGAGTATGGAAGGAGAAACTATGTATAAAGGAAAGACAATAGCTGTGGTTGTACCAACTTATAATGAGGAGAAACTTATTGGCAGAGTTTTGGAAACGATGCCGGAATTCGTTGATAAAATAGTTATTGTAGATGATGCGAGTAAAGACAATACAGTGGGAGAAGTGAAGAAATTTGAGGAGACATTGGGTGGGCGGTTAATTCTGTTAGAGCACGAGAAGAACCAGGGAGTTGGTGGAGCGATAGTTACTGGCTATAAATGGGCTAGAGATAACAATATGGATGTCACCGCGGTTATGGCAGGCGACGCTCAAATGGACCCCGCAGACCTTCCCCAATTACTTGATCCTGTGGTTGATGGCCAAGCAGATTACACAAAAGGGAACAGGCTGATTACCGGTGGTACATGGCACATGATGCCCAAAAAGAGATATCTGGGGAACGCTTTCCTTTCACTACTTACTAAAATTGCGTCCGGATATTGGCATGTGGCAGATTTTCAATGTGGCTATACTGCTATTTCTCTAAAAGTTCTCAAGGTGGTAAACCTGGATAAGGTTTACAAGAGATTTGGTATGCCCAACGATTTTTTGGTCAGGTTGAATATCCATTATTTTCGAGTAAAAGATGTGCCCGTCAGAGCTATTTACAATATTGGCGAGAAATCTGGCGTCAAAATATGGAAAATTGCTTTTACACTTTCCTTTTTGTTATTAAGGATGTTCTTTTGGAGAATGAAAGAAAAGTATATTATAAGAGATTTCCACCCTTTAGTTTTCTTCTATTTTTTGGGAATCCCATTTACTGCAATTGGGACGTTTTTTGGATTCTATATGTTCTTTCGTAGGCTCCTCGTAGGTCCTGTTGCGGCAACCAGTGCTCTTTTTGCGGCTTTATTGATTATTGCAGGATTGCAATTTCTTCTGTTTGCGATGTGGTTCGATATGGAATATAATAAGGACCTCAAGTGAACGGCAAAAAAAGAAACAATTTTAGCTGTTACTATAGACGCGGATGACTGACATCTCATTCCTTAAGTGATAGGTTCATCTTTTTCAGGTATTTTCTGTCGATCTTTTTAGTAAGTGTAAAAGAGACACGATTTTCTCGGCGATTTTACCAATCGAATGGTCGGTGCTCTCGATTTCTTGGGTATTCTAGTCGAAGAGGATGTGGAACTTTCTTTGGCTGATGGGTTCTCTTCGATATTTAAACAAGAAAACGGAAGCTCTTCTCGAATTTTTTAAATTTTAAAAAGCTATTATGATGTTATCTCAAAAGATGAGCTGCTTTCTATTCTGGGAGCGTTGAGAGTTACCTTAGAGAACTTTGAACAGGTGCTTACTGGGAGAGCGACTATTTCCGGAGAATTAATCAAAAAGAATTAAAAGTTGATATATATTGTTCTTTATAATTCTAATTTGATGAGAAGAATAAATGAATAAGAACGAGAAACAAAAATTAATGACAGAACAGGGGAACACTTTTATTTCCTTACCAAAGAATTGTAAGCAATAGAATAAGCCCGGAAAAAATTGAAGACTGGCAAAATAAAAAATCTTTTAGTTTATATAAAGAAATACATCCAGTTATGAAATTTATATTAAATTTAGATTTCATTATTCCTCAAATGTTTTAAGAGATTAAAAACATCTTTAGAAGTTTCTCTTTTAGGAGATCACCTTTATTTATTATTTTTTAACATTCATTTGAATATTGCTGATAACTTAATTTAGTGAAAAAGTTTTTGACATTTATATTACAAGACCTATACTGTATAATAATTAGTAGCAAATTTGATGATTTTATTTTCAATATCTTTTTTAGCTATGCCCCAATAAATATTTTTAAATTTTTTGAGTCAAGTTATTCAGGTTATCTTAGAAGATATATCCCTAAAAAGAATGATGTCGTAATTGAAGCCGGCGCATATAAAGGAAATTTTACTATTCTTCTTTCAAGACTTGTTGGAAAAAATGGCAAAATTATCTCCATGGAACCTAATTCTTTAATCTTTAAAATTCTAGAGAGAAGAATTAAAAAATTGGGGCTGAAAAATGTAGTTTTATTAAATAAAAGATTATGGAATAAAAATAAATACATAGAATTTTATGAAGGCAAACAATCAGATAAAGACTTTGGTGTTTTATTTGAAAAAAATATACATAATAAAAAAACAAAGTATAGAATTGAATGTATAACAATTGATGTAATAGTGAAAAAATATAAATTAAATAGAGTTAATTCCATTATCATGGATATTGAAGGAGCAGAAATTGAAGCAATAAAAGGAGCATTTCAAACACTTAAAAAGTTTCAAGTAAATCTTGCTGTAGCAAGTTATCATATAAGAGACGGGAATAAAACTTACAAGGAGTTAGAAAAAATATTTCGAGAACTAAATTATTACACTGAAACATCCAATTATACTCATCTAACAACTTATGCAAGCAAATATAAATTTAAGTAAGAATTAAATTAAAGTTCATTTAAAAAGTATTGGGGTCGTATTCTTGCTGGAGAAAAAGGAGGCTGGGGTTTTATCTTGAAGGTTCTAATTATTAACCCTCCCTGGGAAGTAGAAGATGGATACGGGTGCCGAAGCAATTCTCGGTGGCCACACATCAGGAAAGATAAACACCTCGCTTTTCCTATCTACCTGGGATATGTTGCTGCCATATTAGAGAAGGAAGGAATAGAGACGAAAATCATTGATGCTGTGGCCGAGGAATACGATTCGGAAAAATTTGTCTTAGCTGTGAGTAATGAAAAGCCTAATATTTGTTTTATCGAAACATCAACTCCAACTATAAATGAGGACCTGAGAAATGCAAAATCGCTAAAAGGGTCCTTAAATACAGAGATATTTTTTTTCGGCGCCCACGTTACTACTTTCCACTGGCAAATAATGGAGGAGAACCATTTTCTTACAGGCATTATTCGGGGCGAATTTGAATATACTATTAGAGATATTGCCATGCAAAGGCCCTATCACGAAATTTTAGGATTAACCTTTAGGAAAAAAATCTTCCCTGATGAGATTATCGTCAATAAAGATCGACCATTAATCGAAAACCTGGACGCATTGCCATTTCCAGCTTGGCATCAATTCGACCTCTCTATATATGATAGTTTTCTCCATCGTTCTCCCTCAATAATTATGCTAACCTCCCGGGGTTGTCCTTTTCATTGTACTTTCTGTTTATGGCCAGATGTTCTGTACGGTCATAAACAAAGATTTCGCTCCCCAGAAAATATCTGTGATGAAATAGAAATCTTAATCGAAAAGTATGGGATGAGAGAGATTAAGTTTGATGACGATACTTTTGCTTTGAATAAGAAAAGAGTGATAGCGCTTTGTGATGAGATAAGAAAAAGAGGCTATCACAAAAAGATAGTGTGGAACTGTTTTGGGCACATTACTCAAAGTGATGAAGAATTATATAAATGGATGATGGAAGCTGGATGTGTCCGAGTTAACTTTGGCATTGAATCAGGCTCTCAGAAAATATTAGATATGATTAAGAAAAAAATCGATATGGAGAAAGCAAAAGAAACAATATCCATCTGTAAGAAATTAGGGATAGAAACATATTGCACTTTTATGGTTGGTTTTCCTCATGAAAATGAAGAAGATATTGAACAGAGCATTAGCACAGCAATTAAACTCAACCCTGACTTCATTCAGGTAAGTTACGTGGTGCCTTATCCAGGCACACAAATGTACAATGAAGGAATGAGAGACAAACGGCTGGTTCATGCCGAGAAGTGGGAAAATTATTGTTCAACTGGTCCAGCAATTTTTACAGGAGAAATTTCTCCCCGAAGGATACAACAACTCTATTATTTATTCTGGAGAAGATTTTACCTCCGCTCAAAATATGCTCTCAAAATTTTGAACAGGATATCCAAATCACCCAAAGAATTCAAAAAAGTAATCAGGGGATTCTTGTCATTTTATAAAAGATTCCTGTAGTCAAAGGGCGGCGAAATGAAAATCGGTATCATCATCGCTATAGGGTTTAAAGAATTGCACGGCGGAAACATCAGGTGTTTCTACTTAGTAAAGGAATTGGTGCGAAGGAAACACGAAATAACGATTTTCCATGGCGTAACCGAAGATGCTAAGGATTCTTCGAGAAGATTCGGATGTAATTGTGTGGGGGTAGGTAGGTCGACTTCGAGATGGCAGTCTAATTTTAGAAAAATGTTGAACAGTCTTTATTTCATCCTGAAGATGAAAAAAATTCTTAAGAATTTCGATTTCGATGTTCTTTTTGGGATTAATGTAGTCCACTCCATCCCGATAGTTTGGCAAAAAGAGGCAAAATCCACAATACTTTACGTTGATATGTTTAGTGATTTATTTGAGGCTGAACAGAGGTACCATTTTCTGGGTTATCCGGTTTCGAGAATTATTAGATGGATTGAAAATTGGACTATTAGAAGAGCGGATCGGGTAATGATGATTACGGAAACAATGAAAAGTATGATAAGAAAACCATTTTCTCAAAAGATAGTGGTGATTCCTGACGGTGCAGATACGGAGATATTTACACCTGGTAGGAATGCAAACGACATAAAAAGAAAGTACGGAATTGGTGATGAGCCGATAATCGGTTATCAGGGAGGAATATCTCGTCACGAAGGTCTGCAGTTTTTGGCAATGGCTGCTCCTTTTGTGCTCAAGGAGATTCCTGAGGCGCGTTTTTTAATTTCCGGAAAAGGAGAATATTTATCGGAGATAAAAAAAATAATAGAAAAGAACAGGACCCAGGATCATTTCATATTTACCGGTTGGCTCGATTACTATAGAATACCTGAGATATTAACAGCCACGACGGTTAGTGTTGTTCCTATGCCTGACATACCATTTTCCAGGGCTATAATTTCCTTCAAACTTTTGGAAGGTTTAGCTTCAGGCACTCCGTTAGTGGTCAGTGACCTGCCTGGGGTAAAGGAAATAGTTGATGAGACTATGGTTACTTTTACTCAAGTAGAAAATCCCCGAAGGTTTGCTCAGGATATAATAAAAGTTCTACATATGGATAAAGAAAAAATAAAGTTAATGACAGCAAAGGGACGCCGGAGAATAGAAAAATTGGACTGGCGTAAGATAGCGATGGTAGACGCTGATTTCATTGAAGGAAAGGATATTTCTGAAAAGGTTAAACATTTATTCGCCTAGAGAGGAGATAGCGTATGGGTAAAATTTTAGTTACTGGAGGAGCTGGTTTTGTCGGTTCTCACGTTGCTGAATACTATGCAAGGAAAGGTAAAGACGTTGTAGTATTGGATAATTTATCCCGGGGGAAACTTTTGGGAAAGAGTGAGAAGAATGCTGAATATAACTGGAATTATTTAAGACAATACAAGAATATCTCTTTAATCAAAGAAGATATAAGGAATCTGGAACTTCTTACGGAAACTTGCAGAGATGTAGACATTATAATTCATGCCGCTGCACAAACAGCTGTAACTACTTCGCTAAGTGACCCCTGGTCCGATTTTTCAGTTAATGCTTTGGGCTCTTTTAATCTACTGGAAGCGGTGCGAAGAGCGAAAATCAAACCGGTAATTATTTACTGTTCTACCAACAAAGTATATGGAGAAAATGTGAACAAAATCGGTGTTATCCAGGAAGAGTCCCGTTACCGATTTGAAGATAGATATGGAAAGGGTATTTCCGAAAACTTCGACATCGATTTATGTGAACACACCCCTTATGGTTGTTCCAAGTTGACAGGTGATTTATATATGCAGGATTATGCCTGGATGTATGGGTTAAAAGTTGGCGTTTTCCGGATGTCCTGCATCTATGGTACAAGGCAGTTTGGGGTAGAGGACCAGGGATGGCTTGCCTGGTTTGCCATTGCTACGATTTTAAATAAACCAGTAACCATTTATGGTGATGGCAAACAGGTCAGAGACGTGTTATACATTACTGATTTGATAGAGGCTTATGACGCTTTTATTAAAAGCGACCTTTCCCATGGCGTATTTAATATCGGTGGCGGTCCCCAAAATACTTTATCTTTGTTAGAGTGTTTGAACCTATTAGAAGAAATTACTGGAAAAAGAGCTAAGATAAAATTCAGTGATTGGCGTCCTAGTGACCAGAAAGTTTATATTTCCGATATATCTAAGGCAAAGGAAGAATTAAACTGGAATTCGCTAATTAAGCCCAAAGAAGGGGTAAGGAAATTGGTTGAATGGATTGATGAGAATAGAAAAATCTTTAAATAGGAGAGGAAAGGATGAGCACTAATGTTCTGGTTACTGGAGGTGCAGGTTTTATTGGCTCCTTCATTGTCGACAAATTGATAGAAAAGGGTTATAAAGTAAAAGTATTTGACAACCTGGATTCCCAGGTTCACCCTGGGAGTCGGTTGCCTGCTTATTTAAATCGAGAAGCAGAATTTATCCAGGGGGACATTCGAGATTATGAAAAATTAGCAAAAGTAGTTAAGGAAGTGGGGATTATTTTCCACTATGCTGCCAGAGTGGGAGTGGCACAATCACAGTATGAGATTAAAAAATACGTCGATGTTAACATTGGAGGTACCGCTAACCTATTGGACATTCTGGTTAACAAGAGACATACTATTAAAAAATTAATCGTAACTACCTCTATGAGTAGTTATGGAGAAGGGAACTATCGCTGTAGTAAATGTGGTATTGTACGTCCTCCCTTGAGAAGTGAGGAACAGATGGAGAAGAAGGATTGGGAGTTATATTGTCCAAATTGTGAGCGTAAGGTTGGACCTGTTCCCACGGATGAGAGAGCAAGGAGAGTTTCCAATTCCATCTATGCTATTACTAAGATGGGACAGGAAGAGATGGTGATGAATATTGGAAAGACCTATTCTATCCCTTCGGTGGCCTTACGACTTTTTAATGTTTATGGACCACATCAATCTCTTTCTAACCCTTACACGGGAGTTGTTGCCATATTTATGAGTAGGATAAAGAATGGGCGTCCTCCTGTTATTTATGAAGATGGAATACAAACCAGGGATTTCGTTTCCGTTCACGATGTAGTTCAGGCTAATATGTTAGCTTTGGAAAAAGATGAAGCAAATTATGAACTGTTTAATGTTGGTTCAGGAGTAGCCAGGAGCATCAAAAGTATAGCTGAGACTTTAGCCAGGTTGTGCCATGCAGATATTGTGCCAGAGATAACTAAAAAATTTAGAAAGGGCGATGTCCGACACTGCTTCTCCGACATTTCCAAGATTAAGGATAAATTGGGATTTAAACCAGTTATATCTTTTGAAGAAGGAATGAAGGAATTGATTGAATGGTCAGACAAAGAGCCGTCCACAGATAAGTTTGAGCAAGCCTATGAAGAATTGAAGGAGAAAGGACTTATATAACGGAGATTTCCGGGAACGATATAAATTGATAAATATAAAAGCTATAACCACATTTAAAAGCAAAAGCATTTCATTAATTATTCTAATTTCATTAATAGTTTGGGCAGGTATCTATGTTAAAAATCATATCGATGAGTTTGGAATAATTTTTAGCCTATCCTTAAAAGATATTGGAATTTTATTATTTCTATCTTTATTAGAGATATTCTTAGTAGGTCTATTAACCAAGATAATAACCAAGTCATTTGGAATAGACCTAACAAGTAGAGAATGGTTTGGCTTATCTGTAGTTACCAGGTTAGGGAATTATTTGTTGCCCTTCAAAGGGGGAGCTGGGTTAAGGGGAATCTATTTGAGAAAATATCACGATTTTCCTTATACTTACTTTTTGACAGCCTTAGTAGCTACATCGGTGATGGTTTTTTTTGTTAACTCCAGTATCGGAGTAGCGGGGATGTGTTTAGTATACGCTTACTATAAAATATTTAACTGGATTGTTTTCGGAGCCTTAGGTATATTCTTTCTCTTATTCTTAGCAATTATTATTTTTTCACCGAGAGTGCCAAATTTTAGAAGTAATTTCTTGAACAAAATTAGTAATGCTATCGATACATGGCATGATATAAAAAAGAACACCTTTGTGGTTTCTAAGTTACTGTTAATTGTTTTATTACACGCCTTTATTAACATTCTCATTATCTTTTTTGCATTCCGTGCTTTTTCAGTTAATATTTCCTTAACACAAACTATGATAATAGCATCATTATCTATCCTTTCTATGTTAATAGGGATAACTCCCGGTTCTCTAGGTATAAATGAAGCGGTTATTGTCTTTTCTTCGCGGTTGTTCCAGATAACAACGGCTCAAGGTCTATTAGTGGCTACATTGAGACGTATAGTTGTGTTATTCTGGGTTTTTACTTTGGGCCCAATTTTCAGTTATATATTAATAAGGAGAAGAGGACAAAATAAGGATTGAAAACCGGAATCCTTTCGAAGGTAATACCTCCTCTAAATAAATTCTTGCTTATACGAGAGATATTACCTTGAAACAAATTTTTATCAAATTCCACGACAGGACATTCTAGCTACCCAACTATTCATGGTACGCTTGACAAAACGAAGTTTTTTATGTTATATTACTGTATTAGCACTCGGATAGTAAGAGTGCTAATTTAGGGGTGAGCGATGAATATGAACGATCTTAAGGAGCGAAAAAAGAAGATCCTGCAAGTGGTAATTCACCATTATGTGAGGACAGCAAGACCTGCGGCTTCCAGGATGATTGTCAGGGATTACGATTTTCCTTTCAGTTCTGCTACTATTCGTAATGTTCTGGCAGAGCTGGAAGAGGAGGGATATTTGACTCATCCCTATACTTCGGCAGGTCGAATTCCCACAGATAAGGGTTACCGTTTTTATGTGGATCGTCTGATGGAGGCGCAGAAGTTAACTCAGGAGGAGGAAAGGCGCATCGCGAAGGAATATCGAGATAAGAGAAGAGGACTGGAAGAGGTCATGCGGCAGACGAGCAAGATGTTATCTCTTATTTCTCACCAGGCTGGTTTTATATTGACTCCTACGCTGGACAGGAGTTTCCTTAAGCATATTGAGTTGATCCCCTTAGGAGAGAAGAGGATATTGGCTGTTCTTGTCATTCAGGCGGGGTTGATCAGACATAAGACTATCCAACTTAACTATGGCTTGAAACGGAGTCAACTATATAGAATTTCTAAAATATTAAACGAAAAACTCTCTGGTTTGCCCTTATCTCAAATGAGAGAAGAGATGAATAGGATAATTGAACAGGAATCTAATAAATACCTCGGTTTACTGCAAGCCGCAAAGGGCTTGATAGGTCAAGCTTTCACTTCTGAAGAGTCTGAGATATATCTGGAAGGTTCGGCTAATATTTTGGCTTCTGTTAAAGAAGACTTATATGATTACGCAGGGGTGGGGTCTGTCTTTCGGGCTATAGAAGAGAAAAGGATTATTCTCGATATTGTGAGAAGACTTGTCCAGAGTGAGGGTGTAAAAGTGCTAATTGGAAGAGAGAATTTATATCCCGAATTGAAGGATTTCAGTGTAGTGAGTTCTACCTATAAATCTGGAAATAGGGTAGTAGGCGCATTAGGGATAATCGGGCATAAGAGGATGGAGTATCCCAAGATGGTCGCTTTAGTCGATTTCGTAGCCAAAATTGTTAATAATATACTAAACTCAGAAGGAGGATAAATATCTAATGAAATGCGGAGAAAAGCCTTCGGAACCAGCAATAGATTCCCATTTGGAAAATAAACTGAGCGAACTGGAAATATTGAGACAATCGTTTGAAGAGAAAAAGAAATTAGCTGATAGTTACTACGACCAGCTTTTGAGGCTTAAAGCAGAGTTCGACAACTATCGAAAGAGGATAGAAAAAGAGAAGGAAGAATTGGTTGAGTTTGGTAAACAGGAACTGGTGGTTAAGCTCCTTAATATACTGGACAGTTTCGACCTCGCCTTACATTCAACCAAAGATGAGAAAAATGAAGCTAAGGCAATTAAAAAAGGAGTAGAGTTAATTCACAAGCAGTTTAGAGAACTACTGGAAAAAGAAGGGTTGAAGAAATTGAAGGTTCAGGGAGAAAAGTTTGACCCAAATTTACATCATGCGGTTGAGTATCAAGAATCGGATAAGCATAAGGATAACGAGATATTAAAGGAAATACGTTCTGGTTACCTTCTCCACGATAGAGTTATAAGGCCAGCAATGGTAGTAGTAGCCAAGGCTAAAAAACAAGACAAATAATTGAGAAAGTAGGGGTGGCCCGCCGTGGCCACCCGAGGAAAGGGACGACACAGCGGTCGTCCCCTACGGGATTGAATTCGTTTGACACTCCAACCTCCCTTTCGAGAGGACTCCAAATAATTGGAGTAGCACCGCTTGCGGTGCGTTTACGCGAAACAAGTTTCGCTACTCCAAAAATTCTGGAGTCCCCCGATACATCGGGATGGTCGCCCAACTGGTCAAACTTTCGTTTGACACTCCAAAACTCAAATTCTAAAGGAGGTTAGTAAATGGCAAAGATAATAGGTATTGATCTGGGAACTTCCAATTCTGCAGCAGCAGTTATGCTGGGAGGAAAACCTACAATTATTCCCAGCGCCGAGGGTACTACCCTGGGGGGAAAGGCTTTCCCTTCTTATATCGCTTTTACAAAGGATGGACAGCGACTTGTGGGAGAGCCTGCCAGGAGACAAGCGGTCTCCAATCCCGAAGGAACAGTGATGGCGGCAAAGAGAAAGATGGGTACTGACCATAAGTATAAGATTTTGGGAAAGGAGTATACTCCTCAGGAGATATCCGCGTTCATCCTGCAGAAGATAAGAGAGGATGCAGAAGCATTTGTGGGCGAGAAAATAGAGAAGGCGATAATTACCTGCCCTGCCTACTTTAATGATAATCAGAGACAGGCTACAAAGGATGCGGGGAGAATTGCCGGATTAGATGTGGAGAGGATTATCAATGAACCAACAGCAGCCTCTTTAGCCTATGGAATAGACAAGGCGGGAAAGGAACAGAAGATTATGGTCTTCGACTTTGGAGGAGGAACTCTCGACGTTACCATTCTGGATATGTACTTTGATAAGACAGAAAAGACCAGTGGCTTTCATGTGGAGGCAACTGCTGGAGATACCCATCTCGGCGGGACAGATATGGATAATACTCTAATTGATTATTTAGCAGAGGAGTTTAAGAAGGAAACAGGTATAGATGTGAGAAACGACAAAATGGCTTTTCAACGGCTAAGGGAGGCAGCGGAAAAGGCAAAGATTGAGCTTTCCACTACCCTTACCACAGAGATTAACCTCCCCTTCATTACTGCTGATGCTGGCGGACCAAAACATTTGGTAAAGAGCCTAAGTAGAGCGAAGATGGAGGAGCTGGTCACCCCTACTGTGGAGAAGTGCCGGGACTCAGTGGACCAGGCTCTCAAAGATGCCAAGACTACTCCTGACGGAATTGACCGCATAATTATGGTGGGGGGACCTACAAGGATGCCCATTGTTCAGCGCTTTGTGGAGAACCTTGTGGGGAAAAAGGTTGAAAGAGGTGTTGACCCTATGGAATGCGTGGCTATGGGCGCTGCCATCCAGGCTGGCGTGATTACTGGAGATGTTAAGGAAATCCAGCTCTTGGACGTAACCCCACTTTCCCTGGGAATAGAGACATTGGGAGGAATATTCACAAAATTGATTGAAAAGAACACTACCATTCCTACCAAGAAAAGTCAAATCTTCTCCACGGCAGCAGATAACCAGCCAGCGGTAGATGTCCACGTCTTGCAGGGAGAGCGCCCTATGGCCAGGGATAATACTGAACTGGGGACATTTCAGCTTGTAGGTATTCCTCCTGCTCCTCGCGGGATACCACAGATTGAAGTAACTTTCGATATAGACGTAAATGGCATTCTTCATGTAACTGCAAAAGATCTGGGAACAGGGAAAGAACAGAGTATGAAGATTACCGCTCCTATGAAACTCTCTGAGGAAGAGATAGAAAAGATGGTTAAGGAAGCTGATAAATTTGCCAGTGAGGATAAGAAGCGAAAAGAGGAAGCTGAACTGAGAAATCAGGCGGATACGATGGTCTATTCTACAGAGAAGTCATTGAAGGAGTATGGAGATAAAGTTTCCCAAGAGGAGAGAGAAAAAATAGAGAAAACCTTGAAAGCGGCAAAGGAGGCTTTGGCAGGAAGCGACCTGGAAAAGATAAAAAAGACTCAGGAGGAACTTAGCAAGGCTTCCCATAAATTAGCTGAGGAAGTCTATAAGGAAGCAGCGAAAAAGAGAGAAGCAAAGCCGCAAGAAGAGAAAGAGACAAAGAAAGAGGAGAAAAAGGAAGAAAAGAAGAAAGAAAAAGAAGATGTAATTGAGGCTGAATACGAAGAAAAAGACGAAGGCGAGGAAAAGAAAAATTGAAAATGTGCCTACAGATGTCAGGAGTGTGAAACGAAAGTTTCACTGGTCAAGCTTTTGCTTGACACTCCAAGAAACCATTGTAGGCACAGATTCAATCTGGATTTCCTTGGAGTAGCGGACTTTAGTCCGCGTTTTAAGACGCAGGTTGAAACCTGCTACTCCAACATTATTGTAGGCACAGATTTCCCGATTGAAAATCGGGATGCGGAGTAGAAGAATTTGGCTAAGAGAGATTACTATGAGGTCTTGGGCATAAATAAGGATGCTTCTCTCGGTGATATTAAGAAGGCATTTCGTAGTTTAGCCCTTCAATATCATCCTGATAGAGTTGCCCCGGAGAAGAAGAAAGAAGCAGAGGAGAAGTTTAAAGAGATGTCCGAGGCATATGCTGTGCTTTCTGATCCCAAGAAGAAAGTCCAGTACGACCAGTTCGGCCATGCTGGAATCGATGCCAGTTACACTTATGAAGATATTTTCCGTGGGGCAGATTTTAGGGGCTTTGAGGATATTTTGCGTGGTTTCGGCTTTGGAGAGTCGGCCTTTGGCGACCTTTTCGATTTCTTTGGCGCAGGCAGAGGCAGGAGGAGAAGAGCAACCAGAGGTATGGACCTTGAATATAGTCAAAGCATAACGTTGGAAGAAGCAGCCACAGGGACAGAGAAAGAGATCGGGATTTTCCATACGGTAACCTGTTCCCAATGTGCAGGGACTGGCGCCAAGCCGGGAACAGGAAGGAAGACTTGTCCCCAGTGCCAGGGTACAGGGCAGCTCAGTTATAGCCGGGGAGGATTCTTTACTTTTAGTTTTTCTCAGACCTGTAGTCGCTGTGGTGGCTCAGGTGAAGTCATTGAGACACCCTGTGCGGTATGTAATGGCAGAGGCAAAGTTAAAAAGAGTTCTTCTATTTCTTTAAAGATTCCGCCAGGAGTGGATACGGGAATAAGCATAAGGGTGAGGGGAAAAGGCGAAGCCGGAGAAATGGGTGGTCCCAGTGGAGACCTCTATGTGGTAATCCATGTAAAGCCCCATAAGATTTTTGAGCGTGAAGAAAACGACCTGTATATAGAGGTTCCCATACTGTTTACTACAGCTTGCCTTGGTGGCGAGGTCGAAGTTCCCACTCTAAAAAGTAGTGTAAAAATGCGTGTTCCTCCGGGCACACCTACAGATAAAGTATTTAAACTTAAGGGAAAAGGGATGCCCAGCCTTCATGGTAGAGGTCAGGGGGATGAGTATGTAAAAGTGATTGTCCAGGTGCCCAGTAAGCTCACCTCTGAAGAGAAGAAATTGCTGGAAGAGTTCCGACGTCTGGAACGTGAACATAGTAAAGGAATTTTCAAGAAGATGTTCAGGCAATGAAATGTCCCAGAGTTACAAAGCCCGAACCTTCAAACTTATCACTTTTGAACGGGGTGTTTAACAATGCCCCATTTTTTTGTATCACCAAAAGATATAAAAGGTAACGAAATTCTGATTACCGGCAATGAAGCAAAGCATATTATAACTGTTCTCAGGAAGAGGGAAGGGGATAAGATAGATATATTTGATGGGTATGGGAATGAGTTCAGAGTGAGGATTTTGGAGATAGATAGATATGCAGGGCTTCCCAGAGTAAAAGCAGAGATAATTACCCAAAAAAGAAAGGAAACAGAGCCAAAACTCAAGATAATGCTCTTCCAGGCGATTCCTAAAGGGAATAGGCTCGACTTCATTATTCAGAAGTCTACGGAGATAGGTATTTCAGAAATAGTGCCCATAACTACTGAAAGAACGATAGTAAGACTCGATTGTAAGAGGATTAAACAAAGAGCTCTTCGCTGGCAGAAGATTGCCCAGGAAGCGGCAAAACAATCGAGGAGAAGCGCCATACCCAAAGTGGGTCCTGTTTTAGATTTCTCCCAGGCATTGAAGGAATTTTCAGCGAAAAAGCCCCGGATGGGCATAATCGCCTGGGAAATGGAAGAGAAAAACCACTTAAGAAAGGTGCTGAGAAGTAGTGTAGGGGGTGGAATTTCCCGGTTGCCTCTGGCTATATTTATTGGTCCTGAAGGTGGGTTTACTCCAGAAGAGGTGGATGAGGCAAGGAGAGCGGGAGTGGTCCCGGTCAGTTTGGGGTCCAGGATACTACGCAGCGAAACTGCGGGACTGGTTGTTGCCATAGTAGCCCTTTACGAATCACGAGACCTTGGCTGATTGAGTGACTCTTATCAGGGGAGGGGGAAGAACAGTAAACTTAAAGCATTTTCTTAAGTTTTATATGATATGAAAAGCATAAATATTCATTAAGATTTTGACAAATTTTTAAAGTAATTTATGAACTTTAATTATGGTATTTGGGAGTCCAGAATTTTGGAGTAGCGAAACTTGTTTCGCGTTAATAACGCAGAGCAAGCTCTGCTGCTCCAGTCTTTTGGAGTCCTCCCGAAAGGGAGGTTTTGGTAGAAGGGAACCTTGCTTTCGCAAGGACTCCAGGTATTTCGAATTTAGTTATTAGTGTTTTGAAAGGAGAAAAGAATGGTTAAACTTCAAAAGGAGCCTAAATTGAATAGTCCTTATCTGGTTGCAGCATGGCCGGGCATGGGGAATGTGGCATTAAAAGCAGCCACTTATTTAAGGGAGAAATTGAG
This sequence comes from bacterium, assembly GCA_035530055.1. Taxonomy (NCBI): domain Bacteria; species bacterium. The sequence continues at coordinate 39,107 of DATKVN010000095.1, forward strand.
GGCAGAAGAATTCGGAGAGATTGAAGCTGACGGATTCTTCCACCCCGTGAATGCTTCTATCCAGGGTAATATCATAGAAACACCGAAATTTCCCAAAAGCAAGTTCTACTACTGGAAAGACAGTAAGTCTCTGCATGACTTGGTGATATTTTTGGGCGAAGCTCAACCTTCCCAGGAAAAAGAGTATGAATTTGCTTGTGAAATTTTAGATTTGGCAGGAAAGTTTGGGGTGGAAAGAGTATATACTTTTGCAGCCATGCCTTCTGTTATGGAACATACCAACGAGCCCAAAGTTTGGGGAGTGGTAACTCATCCTTCCCTGGCAAAGGATTTAATAGATTACGGGGTCTCTTTGATGAACGAGGGGCAAATCAGCGGGATGAATGGGTTATTATTAGCAGTGGCCAAGGAGAAAGGATTTCAAGGCATCTGCTTGTTAGGTGAACTCCCCTATTATACTATCCAGATAGAGAATCCTAAATCCTCTAAGGCAGTTTTGGAAATCCTGTGTAAAATGCTAGGAATGGAAGTAGACACCTCAGAGCTCGATTACCAGGCAAAGCAAATAGAGGGAGGGATTGAAAAATTTGTCGATTACTTTAAACTCCAGGGAATGCATGAGCTAAAAAAACCAATAAGTGACGAGGAAATTGAGAAAATAAAAGAGGGCCTTAACGCCCACACCAGGATTCCAGATTCTGCTAAAGAGAAGATTCAAAAACTCTTCCAGGAAGCAAAAAAAGACATCTCCAAGGCAAGAGAATTAAAAGCAGAACTGGACAGATGGGATATATATAGGCAGTATGAAGATAAGTTCCTTGACCTGTTCAAGAAAGGTCACCATTAAAAAGTGACAGGCACTTTTTCGGTTCGGGAGTAAATTTTACGGGGACAAGCCTTTGGGCGACCATAAAGGTCGCCCCTACGCGACCAAAATCATTACGGGCATAAAGCCCTACACTACGAAGACCATTACTGTCTGAGTAGGTAAATATGAGACAAAAGAGTATTGCTACATATACTGTGGGATGTAAAGTTAACCAGTATGAGACAGCCCTTATTGAAGAAGAGTTAGCAGAGAGAGGGTTTAGGATAGTCCCCTTTTCTCAGACTGCCGATTATTATCTGATTAACACTTGCACCGTTACCCTGAGGACTGACCAGAAGTGCCGTGAGTATATCCGTTCTGCTCTCAAGAGAAACCGCAGGGCAAAAATAGTGGTTACAGGATGTTATGCCCAGAGGAGCTCCCAGGAGTTAAAAAGAATTTCTCCTCAATGTCAGGTCTTTGATAACTACCAGAAGAGGCATATTGCAGAATGTTTAGCAAAAGAAGCTTTTGCAATAGAAAAGACCAGAGAATCTCCCAAAAAGCTTAAATTGATAAGCAAGTTTCCTCACCACACTCGCGCCTTTGTAAAAATTCAGGATGGCTGCAGGTCTTTCTGTTCCTACTGCATCATTCCCTATGTGAGAAAGGAGGTTTCCTCCAGACCCATTAGTGAGGTGTTAAACGAAGTTAACAGGCTCTTGGATTCCGGGTATAAAGAGATTGTCCTTTGCGGCATCAATTTGGGGAGTTATCACCAGCTCATTCCTCTTCTGGAGAAGCTCAACTGTTTACCGGGGCTAGAGAGAATAAGAATTAGTTCAATTGAGCCTTTGCATATTAATGAAGAATTCATCGGAGCAATGAAGTCTCTTTCCAAAATATGCCACCATCTCCATATTCCCCTGCAGAGTGGCGATGACCATATGTTGAAGCTGATGAATCGGAAATACACGACTCAGGATTATCAAAAGATTATGGAAATGGTGCGCAAAAGTATCCCTGATGTGGGGATTTCTACTGATTTGATTGTGGGATTTCCTGGTGAAACAGAACGAAGATTTTACAATACTTATGATTTTGTGAACAAGATGAGTTTCTCTAAGATGCACATATTCAGGTTCTCTCCCAGGCCGGGCACTCTGGCCAGTAGATTACCCGGGAAAGTCTCTGCTTCTGAAATGAGATGGCGCAGCAGGATACTCGATAATTTAGAAAAAGAACTAAGAGAAAAATTTTACCGGGAATATTTGAACAAGGAACTAGTGATTCTCTTTGAACGAAAAGTGCAGGGAAAAAGGGAGAACGGAAGAGCCTTCCATTCCGGTTTCTCAGGTAACTACATTAGAGTCCTCGCCCCGGTAAGCGAGGCTGAGTTGAATAGGTTGATTTCTGTGAGGATTAACGATGTAAACTGTGAATTTGCCATAGGAGAGATTCTACATTGAGGGAAGACATAAGGAACTTTTCCATTATTGCCCATATAGACCATGGGAAGTCTACTCTTGCCGACAGGATTTTAGAGTTTACCAAGGCGGTAAGTGCCAGGGAGATGAGAGACCAGGTTCTGGACGATATGGACCTGGAGAGGGAGAAAGGAATTACCATAAAGGCAAAAGCAATCAGACTCGACTATGTTGCCAGTGATGGTAAGAAATATATTCTGAATCTAATTGATACCCCGGGACATGTCGATTTCACCTATGAAGTGGCACGGAGTCTTGTTGCCTGTGAAGGGACTCTTCTGGTTGTTGATGCTTGCCAGGGAGTTGAGGCCCAGACCCTGGCAAATGCCCATCTGGCTAAGGAAAATAATCTAAAGATTATTCCGGTGATAAATAAAATCGATTTACCAAATGCAGATATATTAAGTGTGAAACGTCAAATTATGAAGATTATGAATGTTGATGAGGGGGATATTCTTCAGACAAGTGCTAAGTTGGGAAAAGGGATAAAAGAGGTGCTGGAAGCGATTGTTCACCAGATTCCTCCTCCTCGTGGCTCTCCTGATGGACCACTTTCTGCACTGGTCTTCGACTCGGTCTTCGATCCTTACCGGGGAGCAGTTATATATGTAAGAGTATTCGATGGTACCCTACGCCAGGGAATGAAAATAGAGATGATGTCTACAGGAAAAGTTTTTGAAGTTAATGAACTGGGCGTGTTCCATCTAAAGATGGTATCTGCTCCCAGCCTTGAGGCTGGCGAAGTAGGGTATCTGGTTGCTGGTATAAAAGATATACATAGTGTGAAAATTGGAGATACAATTACCGACCCTTCGAGGCCAAAAGCAGAGCCTTATGGCAGGTTAAGGGAGGTAAAGCCTTTTGTCTTTTGTGGGCTCTACCCTGTGGATAGTGGAGATTACGAACATTTGAAGAAAGCTCTGGAAAGGCTCGGGCTAAACGATGCCTCATTTGAGTACCAGGCGGAGGATTCAGTGCTTGGCTATGGCTTTCGCTGTGGATTCTTGGGACTTCTGCACATGGATATAATCAGGGAGCGCCTGGAGAGAGAATATGACCTGGATCTGGTTATCACTGCTCCCAATGTGGTTTACCGAATAAAGAAAGTTAAGGGAGGAAAGAAAAAGAAAAAGGCTTCCCCGGAGGAAGAAGAGGAAACAGTTTATATAAATAACCCAGCCAACCTTCCGCCAGAAAATGAGATTGCCGAGATCGCCGAACCTTTCGTCAGGGTGACCATTATTCTGCCCGGTGAGTTTCTGGGAGGAGTAATGAAACTTATGGAGAAAAGAAGGGCAAAGTTTATTTCTATGAAATATATAAATCCTCAAAGAGTAATTTTGACTTACGAATTGCCCCTTGCGGAAATGATAGCCGGTTTCTATGACCGGTTGAAGTCGGTCAGCCGTGGATTTGCCTCTCTCGATTATCAGCATATCGGTTATAAGGCAGGAGATCTGGCAAAATTGGTAATACTGATAAATTACCAACCGGTGGAGGCCCTTTCTGTAATTCTTCCCCGGGAAAAGGCATTTTATCGAGCACAGAAAATTGCTAAGGAGTTAAAGGAAGTAATTCCCAGACAGCAGATTCCTGTGCCCATTCAAGCCAAAATCGAAAATAAAATCATTGCTCGGGAAACAATTAGAGCTTTCCGCAAGGATGTAATTGCCAAGTTATACGGCGGAGATATTACCAGAAAGAGGAAACTTCTGGAAAAACAGAAGGAAGGCAAGAAAAAAATGAAAAGATTAGGAAAAGTAGACATTCCCCAGGAGGCCTTTCTAACTTTCTTAAAATTTAATGAGGAGGAGTAAGGAAATGGTGTCCATTTTGTATTATCTAAGTACTGGTATAACAATTGTAGTTATACTTTTTATCTTCTTTAAGTTACCGGAAATGCAGACCGAGCTCAAAATGTTAATCGTTGCCGGAATTTTGGGTGTGGAGACTTTATTGCTTAGGTGGATTACCAAAAGGGCAAAGGAGAAGTTCCTAAATAAAGTTAACATGACCAAAGAGTGGGTGAACACCGGGCTTGTAGCAGTGGTATTAGCATGGGTAATAATGTCTTTTATTATTCAGGCATTTAAGATACCCTCTGGTTCTATGATGGATACACTTAAGATTGGAGACCACATTTTTGTAGCAAAATTTATTTACGGAGTCCATATTCCTTTCAGTAAGAAATACATCTTTCCCCTTCAGGAGCCCAAGCGAAAAGAAATAGTCGTATTTCAGTTTCCCCTTGACCCCAAGAAGGATTTCATTAAGCGATGTATCGGAGTCCCTGGCGATACAATTGAGATAAAAGATAAGAAAGTCTATGTTAATGGTGAACTACAGGAGGAAGAATACGCTATTTATACAGATGAAAAGGTTTATCCCAACTCTAGGCAGATGCCTCTTATGTATAGGAACCGTGACAATCTTGGCCCCCTTGTTGTTCCGGAAGATTTCTACTTTGTGATGGGTGACAACCGCGACCACAGTTATGATAGCCGTTTTTGGGGTCCCTTAGAGAGAGGGAGGATTAAAGGAAAAACGCTTTTCTTATACTGGCCACCAAAGAGGGTAAGGGTAATCAGATAAAAAAATGGGGTCAGTTCTATTTTTGAAAAATGTGAAAAATAGAGCTGACCCCATTTTCAGGCCGAGGGAAAGGGCGGGGAAAGAATGAAAAAAAGTAGCCTGTCCCCTTTTAAAATGAGTCTAATAGGGCATATGGAAGAACTGAGAAGAAGACTCATTATTTGCATCCTTACAGTTCTAGGGTGTTCAATCTTTAGTTACCTCTATTCTGATAAGATTCTCACCTTTTTGAAAAGGCCTTTCCCCCATCCCTTAGTGTTTATAGCACCGCAAGAACCGTTTATCATAACCTTGAAAGTTGCCATATTTGGTGGGATTATATTTGCTTTGCCGATGATAACTTATCAGGTCTGGCAATTTGTTTCCTCAGGTTTAAAAAAGAAAGAAAAGAGGTATTTACTCTTCTACAGTCCATTTTCGCTACTTCTATTCCTGAGTGGGGCAAGCTTTGCTTACTTTCTGGTCATTCCAGTAGGTTTAAGATTTTTGCTCAGTTTCGGTGGTAGTTTTTTGCAGCCCATGATTTCCATAAGCAAATACTTATCTTTCATTACTCTAATGATTTTTGCCTTTGGTATCGTCTTTGAGTTACCACTGGTGTTTCTGTTTCTGACCAGGATGGGCATAGTAACCCCCCAGTTTTTAGCAAAGAAAAGGAAGGTGTTCATTATAGCCATTTTTGTTTTAGCTGCCATTCTTACTCCACCCGATGTTTTCACTCAAATTCTCCTGGCAGTGCCTCTTTTGATTCTTTATGAAGTGAGCATCTGGCTTACAAAGATAGTCGCTCACTAGAGAGACGAAGGAAAAGTTTATATAAAAACCATAATTATAGGGGTATTTTAAGGATGAAAGGGGATTTTTATAGAAGGAAATTATCCAGGAGAGAATTTTTTAAAATGTGTGCTTTTAGCGGCGTTGCTCTGGCGTCGGTTCCTTTGCTCGTTGATATTTTGAAAGCTGCTGCCTCCAGGCCAAAAAGTGGCGAGAAAGGTTTTATTTCCCAGAGAGAGGCGATGTTTTACAAAAAGCTGGATGAAACGACAATTCAGTGTCAGCTTTGCCCCAGGAGGTGCACACTTTCAGAGGGAATGAGAGGATTCTGTCGTTCCAGGGAGCCACATGAAGGTAAGCATTATTCAATGGTATATGGTAATCCCTGTGCCATTCACGTTGACCCCATTGAGAAGAAACCTCTTTTCCACTTTTTGCCTCAAACAGCTGCCTTCTCCATTGCCACGGCTGGCTGTAATTTGCGGTGTAAATTCTGCCAGAATTGGCAGATTTCACAGTTCCCTCCCGAGGATACAGTAAATTATGAATTGCCTCCGGAAGGAGTAGTCGATTTGGCTATCAAATATGACTGTCCTACAATAGCTTATACGTATTCGGAACCTTCTATATTCTATGAATATATGTACGATACGGCTGTAATTGCCAGGGAGAGGGGAGTGAAGAACATCTATCACTCCAATGGATATCTCAACCCTGAACCTTTAAAGGAAATTTGCAAATATCTTGATGGAGCAAACGTAGACCTGAAAGGGTTTACTCAGAAATTTTATGGAGAACTTTGTGGAGCAACTCTTAAGCCTGTTTTGAATACCCTGGAAACGCTAAAAGAAGAAGGAGTGCATGTTGAGATTACTAACCTCATTGTCCCACCTTATAATGATGGTATGGAAAAGATAAAAGAGATGTGCTTGTGGATACGCGATAATTTAGGGAAGGAAGTGCCTCTCCATTTTTCCAGGTTCCATCCACTCTATAAATTAAAGAATCTCTCACCAACTCCTGTAAGCACATTGGAGAAAGCGAGAAAAGTGGCCCTGAAAGTGGGCTTGGAGTATGTATATATAGGAAATGTGCCTGGCCATCCTGGTGAGAATACCTATTGTCCCCAAGATGGAAAACTCCTTATCCACAGAAAGGGTTATCAAATCCTGGAGAATAATGTTGTTGGAGGAAAATGTAAATTTTGTGGCCAGCCAGTTCCAGGTGTATGGCCTGAAGAAAAGGTCAGGAAAAAGACAGAACTTCCCTCACTAAAAGTATCGAAATATTTAGGATAGGGAGAAGTGAAAAAATACCTCGTTTTGGGCTTGATTCTCATAGGCTTTACCTCCCTGGCCTCCCAGATTGTGTTAATGAGAGAGTTAATGGTTGTCTTTTATGGCAACGAACTCTCTCTAGGTATTACTCTGGCGGGTTGGCTATTCTGGGTAGCTATGGGAAGCTGGGGAATTGGCAGGTTCTTTGTTGAACGGATCAGATATAAACTTGCCTTTTTTGTTTTCGCAGAACTCCTTTTAGCATTATTCCTTCCTGCAAGTATTTTTGCTGCTCGAGCCATACCTCTCCTCCTCAAGACCTCACCCGGAGAAATCATCGGGTTTTTTCCCATGACATATTCGAGTCTGGCTATTCTTGCTCCTACATCCCTGCTTTTAGGGTTTCTCTTCGTTCTGGGATGTCGCATCTACTCACCCAAAGAGAGAGAAGGTCCAGAACATATCGGCTATGTCTACGTGCTGGAAGCAATAGGTGCTACAGCAGGTGGACTTCTCTCCAGCCTTCTTTTAATCCGGGTACTGCCGCCACTTTATATTATGCTGGGAATAGGTCTCCTTAATCTGGGAGTTGCCTTTTCCTTAACGTGGTTCCTGGAAGAAAAGAAGTCTCTTCTCCTTCTTCCAACTTCTATACTGATTCTTTTGAGCTTGAGTCTTTTTTCTTTTGGAAAAGTTGGAGACTTGCGTCAGGCTTCTCTGGAATTGCGCTGGAGAACTTACCATCCATTGACCTCTAGAAATTCTATATACGGAAACATTACTGTTATCCAGAAGGATAACACCTATAGTTTCTTCAACAATGGACTTTATAACTTTACCGTTCCCGATGAGTTGACCAGTGAGAGAATTGCACATTTTGCCCTTCTGGAGCATCCACAACCAAGAAAGGTTTTACTTATTGGTGGAGGGGTAAGTGGGGTTTTAAAGGAAATTCTCAAACATCCTGTAGAAAAAGTCGACTACCTGGAATTGGATCCTCTAATGATTACCCTGGCAAAAGAGTACCTCTGTTCCACAGAAGAGTATGCCTTGAATGATAGGCGAGTGGAGGTGAAAAATATAGATGGTCGATTGTTCATTAAGCGAACTTCCAGTAAGTATGACCTTATTATCGTCAATCTTCCCCAGCCCTTTACCGCCCAGATAAATAGATTCTATACTTTCGAATTTTTTAAAGACGCAAGAAAAATCTTAAAAGAGAAAGGAATACTCTTTTTTGGAATTACTTCCTCGCCCAATTACATCAGTGAAGAGCAACGAAATCTTCTGGTTTCGCTTAATGAATCCTTAAAGAAGGTTTTTGCTGAAGTGAGAGTTATTCCCGGAGATACCAATTACTTTTTGGGCTGTAAGAGTAAGGGAGTTCTTACTCTCGATTATCAGAGACTTATGGAAAGGCTAAATGAGAGAAAAGTGAAAGCAAAATATGTCCGGGAATACTATTTGGCGAGCGAGTTATCGGATGAAAGGATTGACTATCTGGAAGGGAAACTTCTGCCTTTACCAAAGGTTATGCTCAATTACGACTTTCGTCCCATATCTTACTATTATGATATGGTGCTCTGGTCTACACATTTCAAGTTCTCTCTGGCAAGAATTTTTAAGAAAATTTCTCCCAAAGTAATCTATATTGCTGCCATCTTAATCTACTGCGCCATTCTTCTACCCATCTGGTTGAGAAAGTCAAGAGACGAAGTTCGGCCTGTAGCTGTTCTTACTGCTGTGGCAACCACAGGGTTTGCCGAGATAACGTTCCAAGTTTTAACTTTGCTTTCCTTTCAGATTATCTACGGTTATGTATACTATAAATTGAGCATAATTCTTACATCCTTTATGATTGGGCTAATTTTTGGTGGCTGGTGGGCCAGCAAAATTATCGAAAAAGGTCAGGGCAATTTTATGAATTTCATACAGGCTCAGATTTATATATGCATTTATCCCCTGATTCTCCCCTTCATATTTTTAGGTTTTGCTGGCTCATCGGGAAAATTTAGTACATATCTGGGTTCAAACATTATCCTGCCTTTTCTTCCCATAATTGCTGGTTTCATTGGCGGATTCCAATTTCCCCTGGCCAATAAATTATATCTTCAATCCAGGGGAGGATTGGTAAGGGCAGCGGGACTTACTTATGGTGTTGACCTTTTCAGTTCCTGCCTGGGCGCTCTTTTGGTGAGCGTTTTTCTTCTGCCGATTCTGGGTATTCCCGCGGTCTGTTTGATGGTGGCGCTTTTGAATCTGGTAAGCCTGGTTCTTCTTTTGAGAGGAGCTGGGAGTACTTTGAGGACATTATCATGAGTGATATTTTTGAAAAAAAATTTTCCCGAAGGGAATTCTTGAAAATGGTATCTCTCCTGGGGACCACTGTTTTCCTGGGGAACTTTCTTCCTTTAAAACAGCGGGCAAAAACTTCTGCTGTTTTAGTTGGTATAGCCAGAGGTGATTCAATAGCCGATTCGGTTCGCCGGGCTATAAACTTAGCCGGTGGGTTAGATTTCATCAAATCGGGAGAGTCTGTCCTGATTAAGCCAAACGTTAATTCCGATGACCCCCATCCTGGAACAACCAACCCAGAGGTAGTATTCGAGGTGGTGAACATGGTCAGGGAGAAAGGAGCCAAAAGAATAATCGTTGCCGACCGTTCAAATCCCTGGTGGGATACTTTAAAAGCGATGAAGAAAGTAGGTATATATGAAGCTGCTGTTAAAGGAGGCGCGGAGGTAGTCGTTTTCAGTAAAGGAGATTATGTAAAAGTTAATCCAGAAAATTCTTACCATTGGCCCAATGGATTTCGCATACCCAAGTTGGTGAAACAGGTTGACCACATAATTAGCCTGCCAGTAGCAAAGACTCATATTATTGCTGACTTCACTATGGGCATAAAAAATTGGGTAGGCTTGATACCTCCTTCTGACAGAAAATATCTTCATCTTGAAAAGAAAGACTATTTTGCTAGCATGCTCAGCGAGATTCACTTGGCAAGGAAACCTTCCTTTTTGGTGATGGATGCCACAAAGGTCTTCGTTTCCGGTGGACCTTCTCATGGAGATATAGCTCGGCCCGGTTTGGTAATGGCCACCTCGGATTTAGTGGCTAATGATGTTACTGGGCTGGCGTTACTTAAGACACTGGGTACCATTGAGGAAATTCAGAAGAAGAGTGTTTGGGACCAGCCCCAAATCAAAAGAGCAGTTGAATTAGGCTTGGGCATAAACAGTCCTTCTGAAATTATCCTCAAGACATATGGTATCCCTGAAGAAGAGAAGATTCGAAAACAATTGCTAAGCTAAAATTTTTCCGTCACTCTGTCCCGTCCCGAAACCGGAACGGGGTCGGGAAAGGGCGACCAACCAGTAGGCTGGAGTCCTTGCGAAAGCAAGGTCGTATACCTCCCGCCCTTTCGGGCGGACTCCAAATGCATAGAGCTATCTGGTTGGGCACTCTTTAGAGTGCCACTTCTATTCGCGGATAACCAAACTTCCGCTTTAGTGGAAGTAATTTTATACTTGACAAAATTAGTCAGATTTGTTAAATTATTTTAGGAATTAATTTATGTAGAAAGTCAGATATGGAAAATGTAGTCTAAGGAAGAAAAGGAGTGAGGAATCGTGTTATTATCCAGTAAGGGAGAGTATGGAGTAAGGTGCATGCTCGACCTTGCCCTCCACTATGGTCAGGGGCCGGTTTCTATCCGAGACATATCTAAGCGAGAGGGAATTTCCAAGAATTACATTGAACAACTGTTTGTCCGTCTTCGGCATGCCAAACTAATTAAGAGTGTCCGTGGTCCGAAGGGAGGCTATTTATTAACCTCTCAGCCAGGAGGGATTAAAGTTGGTGATATTGTTAGGGCTCTGGAGGGGCCTATAGCTGCAGCGCATTGTGTCCAGCCGCAAAATTCGAAAGATTTATGTGAACGCATTTCTACCTGTGTTCCTTATGTCTTATGGAAAAGATTAACCAACAAGATAAACGAAGTGCTGGACAGCGCCACGTTAGAGGACTTATGTAGAGAGGGCGTGAAACTTTCAAAGCACAGATTGGTCCATCCCCTTCCCTTTCAAATTTAAAATCTGAAATTAAGCCTTATACAGAAGGAGCAAAAAATGGCAACTCAACAATATAGCCAGAAAGTAATGGAACATTTTATGCATCCCAGGAATGTAGGACAGATCGAAAATCCTGATGGAGTTGGCCATGTAGGCAATCCTATATGCGGAGATATTATGGAACTCTATATTAAGGTTAAGGACAATATAATCGTTGATGCCAAGTTTAAGACCTTTGGTTGTGGAGCAGCTATTGCCACAAGCTCCATGGTTACTGAATTAGTCAGAGGGAAAACTATTGAACAGGCGCTGGAGATATCGAATAAGACTGTGGCTGAAGCGCTGGACGGTTTGCCTCCGGTAAAGATGCATTGCTCTATGCTGGCTGAGGAAGCCTTGAAATTGGCGATAGAGGACTATCGTAAGAAACAGAAGAAGGACAAAGTTTAAAAGATAGTTAGTTCACCCAACCCCTACACAGGGGCTGGGTTCATCATCAAGGAATTTCTTAATTTGGAAAGGTCTGGAGTCCTCCCGAAAGGGAGGTGAAAAATGACTCTGACCCCTTTTTCTAAGGGAGGGATATGTTTAAAACTATTAAAGAGGATATTCGGATAGTCTTTGAGAAGGATCCGGCAGCAAAGAACATTCTCGAGGTAATACTGTGCTATCCTGGACTCCATGCTTTGTGGTTTCATCGAATTGCCCATTTCTTCTATAAAAAGAAAGAGTATGTGATAGCCCGTTTAATTTCTCACATCAGTCGCTGGATTACGGGAGTAGAGATTCATCCGGGAGCAACTATTGGAGGAAAATTTTTCATCGACCACGGAATGGGCGTGGTAATAGGCGAGACTACAGAGATTGGAAACAATTGTCTCCTTTATCAGGGTGTGGTGCTGGGAGGAACGAGCCCGGAGAAAAAGAAGCGCCACCCTACTCTGGGAGACAATGTAGTTGTAGGTGCAGGAGCTACGTTGTTGGGAGCAATCAAAATTGGAGAAAATGCTCGTATCGGAGCGGGATCAGTGGTTCTAAGCGATATTCCCCCGGGAGCAACTGTGGTGGGAATACCGGGAAGGGTTGGTCTGGGTTTCAGTGGAAAAGAGATCCAGGAGCTGGAACACTCAAAACTTCCAGACCCGGTTGCCGATGCTATTCGCTTTGTTTTGAAAGAACAGGACTTGTTGGAGAAAAGGCTGAGTAAATTAGAGAATTTAGAAGGCGTTACTGGCGAAATAGATAAATATGTTGAGAAGAAAAAGAAAGAAATAGAAAAAGAATTTACTGAGAAGAGAAATAAGAATGAGTCTTAAAGTGGCAGATAACGTTTTAGAATTGATTGGTTCCACTCCCTTGATTAAGCTAAATCGTATTAGAGGTGGTCGGGGAGCTCATATTCTGGCAAAACTTGAATTAGCAAATCCTGGAGGAAGCGTTAAGGATAGAATTGGACTTTCTATGGTGGAAGCGGCGGAAAGGAATAGCTATTTAAAGAGAGGAGCAACCATTGTTGAACCTACAAGCGGGAATACGGGGATTGGTTTGGCATTAGTGTCTGCAGTGAAAGGATATAAGCTTGTTCTGGTAATGCCGGACAGTATGAGTGTCGAACGGAGAAAATTATTTCAGGCGTATGGAGCAAAAATTGTTCTCACCCCTGGAAGTCAAGGGATGCTGGGAGCAGTAAGGAAGGCCGAGGAGTTGGTCAGGGGAAACCGAGATTATTTTATGCCTCAGCAGTTCAATAATCCTGCCAATCCCCATATCCATTATAAGACCACAGGCGAGGAAATCTGGAAGCAGACCAGGGGAAGAATAGATGCTTTTGTAGCAGGAGTGGGAACAGGAGGCACTTTAACTGGCGTGGGAAGATTGTTGAAAAGGAAGAAGCCAGGAATAAAAATTGTTGCCGTGGAACCAAAGGGCTCCGCAGTCTTATCGGGAGGCAAGCCCGGTCCACATAAAATTCAAGGGATTGGAGCAGGATTTATACCAGAAGTTCTGGAGAGGGATTTATTGGATGGTGTTATTAAAGTTAAGGAAGAAGATGCAAAGAGAATAGCTAAGAGATTAGCGAGAGAGGAAGGGTTGCTGGTGGGAATCTCCTCTGGAGCCAATGTTTGGGCCTCTTTGCAGGTTGCCAAGAAGTTAGGTAAAGGTAAAACAGTGGTTACTATCCTGGCTGATACTGGCGAGAGATATTTAAGTACCGACCTTTTTAAGTGAGTAGTGTAGGGCTTTATGCCCGTAATGGTTTTGGTCGCGTAGGGGCGACCTTTATGGTCGCCCAAAGGCTTGTCCCCGTAAAAATTACGCCCATAAAGGGCTACACTACTCATAAATTTTAGGATGTTTTGAAATGGAAGAAAAAGGAAAAGTAGTAAAAATTGATAATGGAGTGGCTCAGGTAGAGATGGAACGGACTTCTGCTTGTGGACGATGTGGGATATGCCTGCAGAGTTCTGGGGATAAACCGATTTTATACGCAGAAGATTCTTTAGGAGCCCGCCCTGGGGATGAGGTACTGGTTTCTGTAGAGAGTAAACAGGTATTAAAGGCAGCGTTTCTTATCTATCTTTTTCCGCTGGTTGGCTTAATTGGTGGATATTTTCTGGGTCGAGCTGTATTGGGAACGGAGAGGACAGGCATTATTTTTGCAGGGCTAGGGTTTTTTACTACCCTCTTCCTCCTCTACCAATACGATAAGAGATTGAAGGCTCAAAAGAGTAAGGAAGCAAAAATTGTTCAAATAGTCAAAGGATAAAGAAATTGAATATACTTGAAATTCTTTCGGGAATATTTTTAGAAAAGATAAAATAAAAAGGAAAATAGAATGAAAAGAATATATCTTGACCACGCAGCTACTACGCCTGTCCATCCACAAGTAGCCGAAGCCATGGTTCCTTACTTCAGTAAAGATTTCGGTAACCCTTCCACCCTCTACTCTTATGGAAGAGAAGCTAAAGGAGCCCTGGAAGAGGCGAGAGCAAAAGTAGCTCGACTGATAGGGGCTAAACAGCCGGAAGAGATTGTTTTCACCAGCGGTGGAACCGAGGCTGACAATTTCGCATTATGTGGGATAGCTTGGGCCAATCAGAAGAAAGGAAACCATATTATTACCACTTCCATTGAGCACCACGCGGTAATTAATGCCTGCAAGTTTCTGGAAAAAAGAGGATTTAAAGTTACTTATCTTTCGGTAGATAAGAATGGACTGGTAGACCCTCTGGAAGTAACGAAAGCAATTACTGATGGAACTATATTAGTATCAGTAATGCACGCTAATAATGAAATCGGCACAGTGGAACCGATAGAAGAGATTGCAGAGATTGCCAAGGAGAAAGGAATATATTTTCACACAGACGCAGTTCAGACCGTTGGGCACCTTCCCACAGATGTGGATAAATTTAAAGTAGACTTATTGGCAATGTCTGCACATAAACTATATGGACCCAAGGGAGTGGGAGCTCTGTATATCAGGAAAGGCACAAAGATAGTTCCTTTTCTCTATGGTGGCGAACAGGAGAATAAACGCCGGGCAAGCACAGAAAATGTTGCTGGAATTGTGGGATTTGGGGAGGCCTGTTCACTCGCTCAAAAAGATATGGCAGAGGAAGAAAAAAGCTTAACTTATTTAAGAGATAAATTAATAGAAGATATATTGAAAAGAATTAAACACAGTAGACTTAATGGTCATCCTAAAAAGAGACTTCCGGGAAATGTAAATGTGAGCGTAGAAGGTGTAGAAGGTGAATCCATGCTTCTGAATTTAGATTTAGCAGGAGTCTGTGCTTCCAGTGGTTCAGCCTGTACCTCCAGCATCCTGGAACCATCTCACGTTCTAAAAGCTATTGGTATCTCTCCTGAAGTGGCCCATAGTTCGCTTCGCTTCACTTTAGGAAAGGAGAACAATGAAGAAGATGTTAATTATGTTCTTAAAGTCTTACCCGAGATAGTGGAAAAGTTGCGTAGTATGTCGCCCATCTATCAAAAAGAGAAATAGAATTCAGTCAAAAAAGCCTTGTAAAATAAAGGAAAAAATCTTTCATAAGTGGGGAAGGAATATATTTTTGTAGGTTCAAGAGATATATATAAATTTATTCCTCCCCCTTAAATGGGGGAGGAT
Organism: bacterium; assembly: GCA_035530055.1. NCBI lineage: Bacteria > bacterium. The sequence continues at coordinate 54,244 of DATKVN010000095.1, forward strand.
AAAGGTGGGGGTGAAATTGGGTAAGAAGTTAGTTAATACTGGAAGGAATCTTAGAAAAAATTCTACTGAGGTAGAAAGACATTTATGGAGATATTTAAGAAGAAATCAGTTAGAAGGATTTAAATTCCGACGGCAACAACCGACAGGAAGATATATAGTGGATTTCGTTAATTTTAAAAGAAAGATTGTAATAGAGGTAGATGGCGGACAACATGCAATTGGAAATACAAAAGATAGGAAAAGAGATAAGTGGTTAAGGGAGGAAGGGTTTGAGGTTCTAAGGTTTTGGGATAATGATGTTCTTAAAAATATAGAAGGTGTTTTAGAAGTTATAAGGGACAAACTCTTACTATCCCCTCACCCTAACCCTCTCCCACAAGGGGAGAGGGAATAAAACAAAGATTTTTGACAATATTTTCAGTAAAAAAAGGAGAAGAATATGGTAAAGAAACTATTTGCACCAGTGGGAGAAAAAGAGGTTACACGAGCTATTGTAGATGAGTTTGCCAAACAGTTTTCCCAGTATGTGGAAAGCGATTGTCTTATTATAGGTGGTGGGCCCAGTGGATTAATGGCCGGGAAGGAACTGGCCACTCGTGGACTTAAAATTTTAATTGTAGAGAGAAATAATTATCTTGGTGGGGGTTTCTGGATTGGCGGGTACTTAATGAATAAGATAACCGTGAGAGAACCTGCACAGAAAGTCCTGGAAGAACTGGCTGTGCCGTATAAGGAAGTAAGCAAGGGGCTCTATGTAGCAGATGGACCTCATGCTTGTTCCAAACTTATTGGAGCTACCTGTGACAGTGGTGTGAAGTTTGCCAATATGACTGTTTTTGACGACCTCGTGCTCCGTGAGGGAGGTAAAGTGAATGGTGCTGTGATTAACTGGACGCCTATATCTTATTTACCTCGTGAGATTACCTGCGTTGACCCTGTGGCCTTAGAAGCCAAAATGGTGATTGATGCCACTGGACACGATGCCTCGGCAGTGAGAAAATTGGAAGAGAGAGGACTAATAAAAATAAAGGGTATGGGAGCAATGTGGGTAGAGAGGTCTGAGAACCTGGTAGTGGAACATACTGGGGAAGCCTATCCTGGCCTTGTGGTAGTGGGTATGGCTGTGGCTACTACTTATGGTCTTCCCCGCATGGGACCTACTTTTGGAGCAATGCTTCTTTCGGGAAAGAGAGGGGCAGAGGTAGTATTGGAAAAGTTGGGTATAAAAAAGAGATGAAAATTTTCCTTTATGATGGTGGCAAGACTGAAGCTTTAGATATCGGGGAAATAGCCCGGTATCTTAAGGAGAACTCAGGTGGAGCCAAGGTTGAGGTTAGAGGCGATTTTATTGGTCAGGTTACAAAAGGAATGGAGGATTCCTCCCTGAGAGAGTTGGCTGAAGAGATAGCCAGATGTAAAATTCGAGACCTTCGTAGTTACCATTCTACTTTTGATCCACTCACTGCTGAGGTAGAATACGAGAAAAGGAGACTGCAAGATTCAGAGAATAGAAGTTTGGGCATACTTTATGACGGCTTCAAGCTCCAGACATTATATCAGGACTTGATAACAGAAGAAGAACGCAATTGGCATTGTCTGGCGATTATTTTTACAGACCAATTATTCGGAACCTGGGATGAACATAACCGTCGTTACCATGCCCGGGTAAGCGTGTATGGATTTCCCACCATTATTTCCACTACGGGTATCGTGGAAGCTCCAGCTAAACCCAGGGAATTCTATTTACAGAAACAATGGGGAATTGATACAATTACCCTGAAGAAAAGATTTAAAGATAAGTTTATAGACTACGACGACACGCGGCTGACTGAAGTAATGAAAGGCTACTGTATACAGTCTCTATTTTTTTACATATCGGGCGAGCCTTTTTGTGAAGATAATAAATGTAGACTCTATAACGCACACTGGCAGGAAGAGGTAATAAATGCCCAGCTTGCCAGGCCCGAATTTTGCAAAAAACACGAGATGCTAATCAACAACATCAGGAATGGCAGACTGAAAATTAACCATTAAAAGATTCATCCAGCTCCTGAGACCCTGATTTTTGCAGGGGCTGGATTCACATAAGGAGGAATGAATGCCTAAAACTTTTGCAGAGATTAATGAAAAGATTAGAAATGGCGAAGCAGTGGTGGTAACTGCTGAAGAGGTTATCGACCTTGTAAAAGAAAAGGGAGAAAAAAAGGTTGCTAAGGAAGTAGACGTGGTAACCACAGCTACCTTTGGTCCAATGTGTTCCTCTGGAGCTTTACTGAATTTTGGGCATAGCGATCCGCCAATAAAGATGCAGAAGGTGTGGCTGAATGATGTTCCAGCTTATGCGGGGGTGGCGGCAGTTGATGCTTATATTGGAGCAACTGAGCTTTCTGAAACCAAATGGATGGAATATGGCGGAGCACATGTGATTGAGGATTTGATTTCAGGCAAAAAGGTGAGGCTTAGAGCTACTTCGTATGGAACGGATTGTTATCCCAGAAAAGAATTCGACTCTTACATTACCTTAGACTCGATCAATCAGGCAATTCTTTTTAATCCCAGGAATGCTTATCAAAATTATTCAGTAGCTACTAACTCATCGGATAGAACAATCTATACATATATGGGTATTCTCTTGCCCAACTTTGGTAATGCAAATTATTGTAACTGTTCACAGCTCTCACCTTTAATTAATGACCCCTTATATCGCACTATCGGTGTGGGAACCAGGATATTTCTCGGTGGAGCACAGGGTTACATTGCCTGGGAAGGCACACAACATAATCCCCGCCAGAAGAGGGATGAGAAAACTAAAATACCGATAGCTCCTGCAGGAACCCTGTGTTTGATAGGCAATTTGAAAGAGATGAGCCGCGATTTTCTAAGGGCAGCAATCTTCTACAAGTATGGTGTTACCCTTACAGTAGGGGTGGGGATACCCATTCCTATTCTCGATGAAGAGATGGCACATTTTGTCTCCATCTCCGATGAGGAGATATATACTACAATACTTGATTACAGTGTCCCCAGAAGAGAAAAACCAAATCTGGGCAGAGTAAGTTATAAAGAGTTAAGAAACGGGGAAATTGAAATAAAAAAGAAGAGGGTTCCTACTGCACCACTCTCCAGTCTTTACAAAGCCAGGGAGATAGCTCAGATTCTGAAAGAGTGGATTAAAAAAGGGAAGTTCTTCTTACAAGAGCCCATTCAACGGTTACCGGTGGATGAGAAATTTAAGCCTTTAGATATTAGACGTTAATGGAGTAGCGAAACTTGTTTCGCGATAATAACGCAGAGCAAGCTCTGCTACTCCTCTTAATCGTTGTAGGCAATAAGGAGGTTTACATGGCAAAAAAGAGGATAGTGTTAACTTTTCCTCCCGAATTGGTTGACCAACCGATAATTTACCGCCTGGTTAAAGATTACGATTTAGTTCCAAATATCCTACGCGCTCAGGTCACACCTAAAGAGGAAGGAAAAATGGTACTGGAGTTGGAAGGGGGCAAGGAAGGAATTAACAAGGGTCTGAAATATCTGGAAGACATAAAAGTTGATGTCCAGCCACTGGCTAAGGATATAAAACTGGATGAACAGGAATGTACTTCGTGTGGGGCATGTATAGCTGTGTGCAGTCCTAAGGCGCTGTCCATGAATAAAGAGAGCTGGAAATTGGAATTCGATCGGAACAGATGCCTCCTCTGTGGTCTCTGTGTACTCGCTTGCCCTCTTGGGGTCATTCAGGTAGAGTTCGAATAATAAGAAAAGGAGTAGCAGGCTTTAGTCTGCATAAGAGAGTATTGTATTATGAAAAGAGTAGTAGTAGCAATGTCTGGCGGAGTCGATTCCTCGACTACAGCGGCAATACTAAAAGACGAAGGATACGATGTAATCGGGATATTTATGTACCTTTATCCTTTTTGTGAGGAGACTCATCATCCATCCTTCCGACGGAATCGCTGTTGTAGTTTACAGGGGGTCAATGATGCCCGGAGTGTAGCACTCAAGTTGAAAATCCCCTTTTATGTCCTGAATTTCCAGAAGGAATTTCAGGAGAAGGTTGTCGACCATTTCTGCCAGGAGTACCGGAGAGGTAGGACTCCCAATCCCTGTATTCTCTGTAATCAGGAGATAAAATTCAGGCTCCTATTGGAAAAAGCAGAAAAGTTAGGAGCTCAATATTTAGCCACAGGCCATTATGCCAGAATAGAAAAGAACTCCCGAGGATATCTTTTGAAAAAAGGAGTAAAAGGGAACGGAGAACAATCCTATTTCTTATATACTTTCACACAAGAGCAGATGGCACGAATTTTAATGGTTTTGGGAGGTTACGGGAAGGAAGAGGTGCGAAAGATTGCCAAAAAATTCGGTTTACCTGTAGCTGATAAAGAAGCAAGTCAAGAAATCTGTTTTATAGATGGAGATTATCGAAAATTTTTATCTTCCCACTTCCCTTCTGTTCCCGGAGAGATAGTTGATGTTAAGGGAAATGTTCTGGGTAAGCACCAGGGTGTAGCTTGTTATACTGTTGGTCAAAGGAGAGGAATCGGAGCTTATGGAAGACCTTTTTACGTAATTTCCATCGACCCTGAGCATAACAGGATTGTAGTAGGTCCTGAACAGGAACTATTTTCTCAGGAACTTATTGCAAAGGATTTGCACTTTATATCACCAGAAGAAATAAAAGGGGACCTGCAGGTAGTAGCTAAAATAAGATATAACCACGTGGGGGAGGAAGCAGTAGTATCTCCTATGGGTGACGGCAAAGCGTTAGTCAGATTCAGAAGGCCCGTGCGCTCAGCTACTCCTGGTCAGGCGGTAGTTTTTTATGATGGAGATGTGGTTCTGGGAGGAGGAACGATAGAGAAAATAGTTAAATTCCCCTCACTTCAGTCCTCTACCCAGAGGGGAGAGGAAATAACTTTAAGGAGATTATAGTGAAAATTTTTGTTACTGTTTCTTTGATATTCTTTTCGGCTATTTTCTGTTTTGCTAAAGAGTCTTCTCCCATTCTGTATAATTCTTTCGACGGTATACCTATAGGAGCCAAGCCGGGAGGAATGGGAGAGGCGTTTGTTGCTTTAGTGAACAACGCCGATGCTCCTTACTGGAATCCTGCGGGACTGATTTTCTTAGAGAGTAATCTATATACTTTTATGTTTGACCTGGCAAGGAGTAAAGCGAAAGGAGAGAATGTTGTAGAGAGAGAACCCTTGCAGGGCAAGCGGTTCACTTATTTATCTTTTTGTAGTAGTCTGGGAGCGTTAAGCTGGCGACCGTTATCCAATTTTAGAGAAGAAGATAGCGTCTTGTACTCCGAGCGAGAGATTAACATTAACAAATACACGCTTTCCTTTGCTATTCCCTATAGTCCAGAAGTTTCTTTCGGGATGAATATAAACTATCTGCATGGCTCGCTGGGAATTGCTCAAGAGGTCCCTTCACCTCAGGCGAACAT